>JAQTVL010000057.1 GCA_028706835.1 Phycisphaerae bacterium
GTAGCCGAACATCTCGCCCAGCGGCACCTCGGCATCAATGACCATCGTCCGGCCTCGCGTGCGGCTGTTCGTGATCGACGCCCGCCGGGCGGACAGGTCCGCGTTCACCACGCCGATGTACTCCTCGGGCGTGACGACCTCAAGCTTCATCACCGGCTCGAGCAGCACGGGGTTCGCCTGCATCACCGCGTTCCGCAGGCCGATCGAACCGGCCTGGTGGAAGGCCAATTCCGAACTGTCCACCTCGTGATACGAGCCGTCCAGCAGCGTGACCTTGATATTGATCAGCGGATAGTTGGCCAGCACGCCGGAGGCCGCCTGCTCGCGAACGCCCTGCTCCACCGCCCGCCAGTACTCGCGCGGCACGGTGCCGCCGAACACTTCGCTCTCGAAACTGAGCGGCAACTCGCCGGGCTCGTGCTGGTGCGGCTCGACCCGCAGAACGACGTGGCCATACTGCCCGTGCCCGCCGGTCTGCCGGACGAACTTGCCCTCGGCCTCCGCCGCCCGGGTGACCGTTTCCTTGTAGGCCACCCGCGGCATGCCCACGCGTACGTCCACGCCCATGTCGCGGACCAGGCGGTTCTTGATGACCTCCAGGTGCAGTTCGCCCATCCCGGAGATGATCAACTGGCCGGTCTCTTCGTCCACCCGACGGTTGAACGTCGGATCCTCGCGCGACAGCGACGCCAGGGCGTCGGCCAGGCGGGCCTTGTCCGCGGACATCTTCGGCTCGATCGACATCGAGATCACCGTCTCCGGGAACTCGATGTTCTCCAAGATGATCGGCTCTTTCTCGACGCACAGCGTGTCGCCGGTGAGCGAATCCTTCGGCCCGACCAGGGCGACGATGTCGCCAGCCAGAGCCTCTTCGCGCCGGATGCGATCCTGGGCGTGCATTTCCCATATCCGCGTGACGTTCTCTTTTCGCTTCCGGCCGGGCGACCAGATGCGGGCGCCGCTCTTCAGCCGGCCGGAATAGAGTCGCACGAAATACAGGTCGCCGTGCTTGTCGGCGATGATCTTGAAAACCAGTGCGGACAGCGGCGCGTCCGGGTCCGCCTGGCGGGTGATCTCCTCGCCGGTCTCCGGGTCCTTACCGAGGATCGGAGGCCGCTCCATTGGGCTGGGCAGGTAATCGCAGACCGCGTCCAGCAGCCGCTGGATGCCCTGATATTTCAGGGCCGATCCGAGCAGCACCGGGTGCAGATTGCCCGTGACCGTGCCGGCCCGGATCGCCCGGCGGACCGTCTCCACCGACGGCTCACGCTCGTGGACGTAATCCTCCATGAGCTGCTCGTCCCAGTCGGCCAGCTTTTCCAGCAGTTGGTGGCGGTAGTCCGCCGTCATGTCGGCCATGTCCGCGGGGATCACCTCTTCGCTGAAGGTCGCGCCGAGGTCCTCGCCGTGATAGAAAATCGCCTGGAGAGCGACCAGGTCGACCAGGCCGACGAACTTGTCCTCGCGGAAGATCGGGATCTGGATGGGAACGGGGTTGGCGCCGAGTCGATCGCGGATGGTGGCCAGGCACATGCGGAAATCCGCGCCCGGGCGATCCATCTTGTTCAGGAAGCACAGCCGCGGGACGTTGTATTTCTCCGCCTGCCGCCACACCGTTTCGCTCTGGGCCTCGACGCCTTCCTTCGCGTCGAACACCGCCACCGCGCCGTCCAGCACGCGAAGCGACCGCTCGACCTCGACGGTGAAATCCACGTGCCCGGGCGTGTCGATCAGGTTGATCGTGCAGTCCCGCCACGGGCAAGTCGTTGCCGCCGCGGTGATCGTGATCCCGCGTTCCTGTTCCTCGGGCAGGTAGTCCATGACGGCGGTGCCGTTGTGGACCTCGCCCATCTTGTAGGTCTTGCCCGTGTAATAGAGCACGCGCTCCGAGACGGTGGTCTTGCCCGCGTCGATGTGGGCGGCGATGCCGATGTTTCGAATTTTGGAAAGGTCGCTAGCCATGATTGCACTTCAGTAAGACAGTGGTTCGTCACATCTAAACAAAAAGCCCAGGGACGGCCGTCCCTGGGCGTGGTGCTCACGGGATCGAACGTTCCCTACCGGGTTGTCACGTCACCTTTCAAGCAAGATGACCTGTCGTTGTTTCGCTAGAGGTTTCGTTTCGCCCCGCACGAGGGTCAAAACAAAGCCGCCGGTCGAGTAGCTCGGCCGGCGGCATCGGTTCACGTCACGCTACCATGCAAAGTGCGCGAACGCCTTGTTGGCCTCAGCCATGCGATGCACGTTTTCCTTCGTGGTCACTGCGGCGCCGGTGTTGTTGAAGGCGTCCAGAATCTCGCCCGCAAGCTTCTCGTGCATCGGCTTGCCCTTCTTGTCCCGGGCCGCCCCGATCAGCCAGCGGAACGCCAGCGACTGCTGACGCTTGCGGTTGACCTGCATGGGCACCTGGTAGTTGGCGCCGCCGACGCGCTTGGACCGCACTTCGATGGTCGGCTTGATGTTGTTGATCGCCGTCTCGAAGATCTCAGCCGCCGAGGCGTCTTTCACCCGCTGGGTCACAAGATCCATCGCGCCGTAGAAGATGCGCTCGGCGACGGTCTTCTTGCCTTCCCACATCATGCAGTTGATGAACTTGGCAGCCAGCTTGCTGCCATACTTGGGGTCCGGCCTGAGCGTCGATTCGGATGCTGTCTGTCGTTTTGCCATATAGCTCTCAGCTTTCAGCTCTCAGCGTTCAGCCTGTCGGATCACTCCTTGCTGACCGCTCACTGCTTGTCACTTACCCTTTTTCGCCCCGTACTTGGACCGGCTCTTCTTGCGCGGACCCCAGTTTTCCTGCTCCGCCAAGCCCGTCGCGTCCAGCACGCCGCGGACGATGTGGTAGCGGACGCCGGGCAGGTCGCGAACGCGGCCGCCCCGGACCAGCACGATCGAGTGCTCCTGCAAGTTGTGGCCGCATCCGGGGATATAGGCGGTCACTTCGCGCCCGTTGCTCAACCGCACGCGGGCGATCTTTCGCAACGCCGAGTTCGGCTTCTTGGGCGTCATCGTCTTGACCTGGAGGCAGACGCCGCGCTTCTGGGGCGCGCCTTCGAGGTCCTTGGTCTTGACCTTACGAACGACGTTCCGTCGCCCGTGTCGGATCAGTTGATTAATCGTCGGCATCCGTCAAACTCCGTTTCCTGTTCGGTCCGCTCCGAAAATCGAAGACCTATTAATTTAGCGGGCCGGATAGCCGTTTGCAAGCCAGAAATGCAAGCTTACGAGCTTTCCGATTGAAACAACCGCAGTCACCTGTTAAGGTACCAATGGAGGACGCCATGAAAATCCGCGTCATTCTCGAAAAAGACGAATCCGGCTTCTACGTCGCGGAAGTCCCCGCTATGCCCGGGTGCCTCTCGCAGGGACGCACCAAACGCGAAGCCATCGCCAACATCAAAGAGGCCGTCGCGGGCTGGCTCCAGGTGATGGCCGCCAAAGTCGAGACCTAATGGAGCAGCACAACTACTGCGTCTATGATCCGATCAGCCTCAGACACAATCTTCTCAGCCAGCAGCCTAAAGCGCCAAACATCCCGGTGCCAGTCAAAGGAATCCGTGTCGCACGGCACACGCCAGCTCTCATCCGGATTCTGGTAAGGGTATTCTGTGTTTCGGGACGCCTTCTCGCCCAAACGCAATCTCGGCGCTAATTTGCCCAGCGTCTCGATCAGGTCTCGCCGGTCCTGACGAAGCAGTCCGGCAATCTTGCTCCAAATATCATTTTGCGGATGACCGCGACGGACCAGTGCGGTCACATGTTTGTCCACCCGATGACCTCGACCGATCGGCGTATCCTTCAATTCTCCGGCGTCTCTTAGGGATGCTACGATGCCCTTGATCGATTTCTCCACCGCCTGTTGATACTTGGCGATTGCGTGGCAGAACGAAGCCGGATCGGCCTTCAAAGCCAGTCTGTTTCCGGCATCCTTGTCGGAACGCGCTTGCCTCGACCAGAGTTTCCCCGGGCACTCACCCATTGGCCGCGACCACATCCTTCAGCATTTTCCAGAGTTGCTCGCCTTCCTTTGGCTCGGCGTAAATCTTCTCGGCGGCGTTTTGGCGAACGGCCGTCTTCAGGTCCTTGGCCAGAGACCAGTTGTCCTGCAAAGCCGCCACAAGTTCGGCGGGGTTCGTCAATAGAAGTCGTAGGCTCTGCCCTTTCTTGAGTTTCAGATCAGGTGCGCCCGGATAGGCCACCTCGAAAAGCTCCCTGTCCGGGTCGACTTCGCCAGAGCCGAAACCCTTGAGAACCTCTAAGACGCAAACATCCTCTGCGGCGTTCTTCCGCGAGGAGCGATAGTGAACCGCGAGAAGAAGCGGTTCATCCTTGAGCTTCTTGTGTTCCTTGACCAACGCCTTGATCTTGCTGGTCAGGTCTGCCGAACTCCATCTTGCTCGTGCGATCACGGCGATCCCTTCCTTTCATCGCAACGGGCGACCGATCCTCCTGCTTACTCTCCGCCCTGCTGCGGCATCAGCGCTTCCGCCGCCGCGCGCTCTTCCGCGGTCAGCGCGGGCACTTCGCCCGGGGCCGGCAGCGGGGCCGCCAAGTGCTTCACCTTTACCGTCAGGCTCGGCTTGAAGCCCGTGCCCGCCGGCACCAGGTGGCCCAGGATCACGTTCTCCTTCAGGCCCATCAGCGTGTCTTCCTTGCCGGCCAGGGCCGCCTCGGTCAGGACCTTGGTCGTCTCCTGGAAACTCGCCGCGGCAATGAAGCTGTCCGATTGCAGGCTCGCCTTGGTGATGCCCAGCAGCAGCGTCTTGGCGGTCGCCGGTTTCGGCTTGCGGCCCTTGGCCGGCTGCTTGCCTTCGTCCTCAGCCTTGGCGTTGATCTCCTCCAGCTCGGCCTTGGCGACAAGCTGCTCGACCGCCAATCCGGTTTCGCCCGGTTCGAGGAGCTTGAGCTTCTTGCCCAGGTCCTCGTTGCCTTCGCGGAAGCGGAACTTGTCGAGCACCTCGCCGGGCAGGAACTCGCTGTCGCCCGGGTTCTCGATGCGAACCTTGCGGGTCATCTGCCCGAGGATGATCTCGATGTGCTTGTCGTTGATGCGCTGCGTCTGGGCGCGATACACCGACTGAATCTCAGCCAGCATGTAGTTGTAGAGCGCCTCTTCGCCCTTGATCCGCAGGATGTCGTGCGGCACGAGCGGGCCGTCGATCAGAGGATCGCCGGCCTCCACGTAGTCGCCGGCGTGAACGAGCAGGTGCCGGTCGCGGGGCACGTGGTGCTCCTTCTCCATGCCCGACTCGCTCTTGACGATGATCGTCATCTTGCCGCGGCGCTTGTCCGACCGCAGGGCGACCGTGCCGGAAATCTCCGTCATCACCGCCGGGTCGCGGGGCTTGCGGGCCTCGAACAACTCGGTCACGCGCGGCAGGCCGCCCGTGATGTCCTGCGTGCCCTTGATCTCGCGAGGCTGGCGGGCCAGCAGATCGCCAGGGGCGATCTTCTGACCGGGCTTGACCTCGATGCGGGCCTTGGCCGGCAGATAGTGGAAGTCCAGAATCTTGCCGTCCTTGTCCTCGATGACGACGCGCGGGTGCTTTTCGCCCTTGTGCTCGATGACGACCAGTCGGCCGGTCTCGCGCTTGCTCTTGCCTTCCTGCTCGACGCGAACCGTTTCGCCTTCCTCGACATCCTCGAAGCGGACGAAGCCGCCGATCTCAGCCAGGATCGGCACGCGGTGCGGGTCCCAGACGACGAGCTGCTGGCCGACCTTCACCTTGTCGCCGTCGTTGACCAGCACGGTCGAGCCGTAAGGCACCTTGTACTTTTCCAGCTCGCGGTTCTTCGGGTCCATCAGCGCCAGTTCGCCCTGACGCTTCAGCACGACCTTGGCCGGGCCGCTCGGCACGGCGTTCAGCTCGCGGTACTGCACGGTGCCGGCCTGTCCGGCGCGGATATCGTGCTCCATGACCGCGCGGGTCGCGATGCCGCCGGTGTGGAACGTACGCATGGTCAACTGCGTGCCGGGCTCGCCGATCGACTGGGCGGCGATGATGCCCACCGCCATGCCCTCTTCGACCAGTTGCCCGGTCGACAGGTCCTGGCCGTAGCACTTGGCGCAGATGCCCAGTTCCGACTCGCAGGTCAGCGGGCTGCGGACGCGGATCGCCTCCAGCCCAAGTTGTTCGATGCGGTCGGCGATTTTCGGGGTGATCACGTCACCGGCGCCGACGATCTTCTCGTCGGTGATCGGGTTGACGATCGCTTCCAGCGCCGTCCGCCCGATGATCAGGTCGCGCAGCGGCACGTCGACCGTTTCGCCCTTGTAGAGGGCCTGCTTGGTGACACCCTGAATCGTGCCGCAGTCGTTTCGCATGATCACGATGTTCTGGGCAACGTCGGCCAGCTTGCGGGTCAGGTAACCCGAGTCAGCCGTCTTAAGGGCGGTATCGGCCAACCCCTTGCGGGCGCCGTGCGTCGAGCTGAAGTACTCCAGCACGGTCAGGCCTTCGCGGAAGTTCGCCTTGATCGGCGTCTCGATGATCTCGCCGCTCGGCTTGGCCATCAGGCCTCGCATGCCGGCAAGCTGGCGGATCTGGTCGGCTGAGCCGCGGGCGCCCGAATCGCTCATCAGGAAGATCGGGTTGAGGTACGGCTTGCCGTCGCGGGTGTCGGTGGCCAAGCCCTTCATCATCGCAGCCGACACGTCTTCGCGGGCATGGACCCACACGTCGAGCAACTGGCCTCGACGCTCAATGTCGGTGATCGCGCCGGCGCGGTACTGCTGATCGATCTTGTCGGCCTTCTTCTGCCCTTCGCCGATGATCGTGTCCTTCTCCGGCGGAATGCGAACGTCGATCACGCCGAAGCTCAGGCCGGCCAGCGTCGCGTTCTTGAAGCCCAGTTCCTTGATCTTGTCCAGCAGGTCGATCGTGACCGACCGGCCGCACATCTGGTAGGCGTCGTTGACGACGCGGGCGATGCCCTTCTGGCTGAGCGGATAGTTGTAAAACGGCATTTCCGCCGGCAGGATATCGTTGAAGATCAGCCGGCCGACCGTGGTTTCGATCACCGGCCGCTCGGGCGTCTCGCTGGTCTTGTCGGTGACGACGCGCTTGCCCGGCTGAATGCGGACCTTGACCTTGGCATGCATGCCGAGCACGCGGCGATTGAAGGCGTGCATCGCCTCGTGCATGTCGCGGAAGGCCATGCCTTCGCCCGGCTCCTCGGCGCAGTTGCACGTCAGGTAGTAGCAGCCAAGCACGATGTCCTGGCTGGGCGACATGATCGGGGCGCCCGACGCGGGCGAGAAGATGTTGTTGGTCGCCAGCATCAGCACGTGGGCCTCCGCCTGGGCCTCGACCGACAGCGGCAGGTGGACGGCCATCTGGTCGCCGTCGAAGTCGGCGTTGAAGCCTTTGCAGACCAGCGGGTGAATCTTGATCGCGTTGCCTTCGATGAGCACCGGCTCGAACGCCTGGATGCCCATGCGGTGCAGCGTGGGGGCGCGGTTCAGCAGCACCGGGTGCTGGTGAATCACTTCCTCGAGAATGTCCCACACTTCCTCGTCCTTGCGCTCCAGCATGCGCTTGGCCGACTTGATGGTGTCAGCCAGCCCGCGGTCCTTCAGCTTGCGAATGATGAACGGCTGGTAGAGCTCCAGGGCGATCTTCTTGGGCAGGCCGCACTGGTGCAGCTTGAGTTCCGGGCCGACGACGATGACCGAGCGGGCGGAGTAGTCGACGCGCTTGCCGAGCAGGTTCTCGCGGAACCGGCCCTGCTTGCCCTTGATCATGTCGGTCAGGCTCTTGAGCGGGCGGTTGCTGCTGCCGAGCACCGGGCGGCGGCAGCGGCCGTTGTCGAACAGGGCGTCGACGGCCTGCTGGAGCATCCGCTTCTCGTTGCGAATGATGACCTCGGGGGCGTTGAGGTCCATCAGCTTCTTGAGCCGGTTGTTGCGGTTGATGATCCGGCGATAGAGGTCGTTCAAGTCTCTGGTGGCGAAGTTGCCGCTTTCGAGCATGACCAGCGGGCGCAGGTCCGGCGGAATCACCGGTACCACATCCATGACCATCCACTGGGCGTCGTTCGTGCTGCCGCGCAACGCCTCGATGATCTTCAGCCGCTTGGTAATGTCCTTGATCTTCTGCTTGCTGTTGGTCTTGCGCAGGTCGGTGCGCAGCTTGACGGACAGCTTCTCCAGGTCCATGTTGGCCAGCAGCTTCTTGACGGCCTCGGCGCCCATCTCGGCGGTGAACGACGTCGCGCCGTATTTCTCCAGGGCCGCGCGGTATTCCTCTTCGCTGAGCACCTGCTTCTTCTTCAGCGGAGTCTCGCCGTTCTCGATGACCACGTAGTCCTGGAAGTAGACCACCTTCTCCAGGTCCGAGGTCTTCATCGCCAGCAGCGTTCCCAGCCGGCTGGGGACGGCCTTGAAGAACCAGATGTGTACGACGGGCGCCGCCAGGTTGATATGGCCCATGCGCTTGCGGCGGACGCGGCTGTGTGTCACCTTCACGCCGCAGCGGTCGCAGATCATGCCCTTGTGCTTCGTGCCGCGATACTTGCCGCAGAAGCATTCCCAGTCGCGTTCCGGCCCGAAGATCCGCTCGCAGAACAGGCCGTCCTTTTCCGCCCGGTACGTGCGGTAGTTGATCGTCTCCGGCTTCTTCACTTCGCCGAAGGACCAGCTCCGGATGTCGTTCGGGCTGGCCAAGCTGATCCGCACGCTGCCGTAGTCGTTGATTCGATCGTAAACGTTCTCGACCATCTGCTTGCTCCCATTAGAGCGCGAGTCAATCGCGTTTCATCCTGCACAACTCAAACCGCCGGAAGAGGACTGTTCGCCTCCTGCACACGCCCGGACAAGCGAACCGCCCTCGCCACCGCTATTTCGCCTTCGAATGCTGCTCAACCTTCTTGACGCGGGCGTCATTGGCCACCTTCTCCTGGGAGGCCGAGCCCGCCGTCTTGCGCCCCTTTTTGCCGCCCTGGACGGAATCCAATCCGAACTGGGCCGCCTTGAGGCGCTGGCTGATCGATAGCGATTGTCTTTCTGAACCCATGTTAACACCTCCGAGCCGCTGTTTCTTGTCGACGTTAGATGACGTTGCTCGCCGGCCGGGCACGCACACCTCGCGCAAGCCGACCGATTGCGCGAGTGGCAACCCTTCGGGGCCGCCGAGTCACCGTGCAAGCCAAGTCCGCCCCAACCGCGTATTCGCGGTCCGGCGTCCAGACCTCCCAATTGCCAAGCGTCCAACCACGTTCCACCCGATCCGGGAAGATCGACAGTCGCAGTTCGCCGGAAAAATCCAACTGGAGATACCAGTCGTCCGTCAACGCCGCGCGAACGATCGACTTGCCGGTCAGTCGGGCAAGTCCCTTGACGAGTCCCGGCGATTCGTCCTCCGAACTGGTCAGCGGACCCGCAACGCCTTCCAATCGCCACGAGCACCAGACCATCAGCCCGACCTGACCTTCGAACCGGCGGTACTGCTCGGACACATTCGGATTCCGCAGCGGAACTTTCCGGGGCTCTTTGCCGCCGAGCGCGAGTTGAAACGTCGTGCCCGCCGAGCCGCCGCAGGCCACGTTCCAGCATTTCAGCCCCAGGAGCGCAGCCCGAATCTCATTGGCTGTCCGCTCCTGGTTGATTCGCGCCGCCACGTTCATCGCATTCACTTCCGCGGGTACTGCTTCTTGATATCCCGCGCCTGTTCAAGTATCTGGCGATAACTCAAGTCCTGTCCCGAAATCTCACGGTGCAGCAACCGCCGCTGCTCGCGCGACAACCCTGCAATCCGGACGACCGTATCGATCAGGCGGATGTCATTCTTTCTCACCATGGCGTCGGTCGTCGCACACCCGAGAAGCGTTTGCTCAGATCACCCGCTTCTTCTCGAGCTGGATGTTCAGCCCCAGCCCGCGGATTTCGTTGCACAGCACGTCGAAGCTCACCGGCGTGCCGGCCTCCAACAGGTTGTTGCCCTTGACCATCGATTCGTAAATCTTGGTCCGGCCTTCCACGTCGTCGCTCTTGACGGTCAGCAGTTCCTGGAGCAGGTAGCTGGCGCCGTAGGCCTCCAGGCCCCAGACTTCCATTTCGCCGAACCGCTGGCCGCCGGTCCGCGCCTTGCCGCCCAGCGGCTGCTGGGTAATCAAGCTGTACGGGCCGGTCGAACGGGCATGAATCTTGTCGTCCACCAGGTGGTGCAGTTTCATCATGTAGATGTAGCCGACGGTCACCTTCTGCTCGAACGCGTCGCCGGTGCGCCCGTCATACAGCGCGACCTTGCCCTCCTCGGGCAGGCCGGCTTCCTTGAGGCACTCGCGAATCTGCGCCTCGGTCGCCCCGTCGAACACCGGCGTGATCGCCTGGAAGCCCAGCACGCCCGCGGCCCAGCCCAGGTGCGTCTCGAGAATCTGGCCGACGTTCATACGGCTGGGCACGCCCAGCGGGTTAAGCAGAATCTCGATCGGCGTGCCGTCAGCCAGGAACGGCATATCCTCTTCCGGCACGATGCGGGCGATGACGCCCTTGTTGCCGTGCCGCCCGGCCATCTTGTCGCCGACCGACAACTGCCGCTTGGTGGTCAGGTACACCTTGACCATCTCGAGCACGCCGCTGGGCAGTTCGTCGCCGCGGCGCATCTGCTCGACCTTGCGCTTCCGCTCGTCGAGCAGGTCCTGCACGCGGGGCCAGTACTGCTTGTACACCTTGTCCGCGTCCTCGCGCTGGCTCTTCTTGATCCAGTCCAGGCTGAAGTTCTGGACCTGCTCCATGATGACTTCTTCGATATCGCTCTGACCGACCTTCTGCCGGGTCGACGGGTCGACCAGCAGGGTGTCGGTCGCCTGGTTGATGGCCTCGACCATCTGCTTGAAGGTCGTCATGATCTTCAGGTTCATCCCGGCTTCGTAGTCGCGGATGTCCTTGGTCAACTGCCGCTTCTGGGCCTCGGTCATGTGCGTCAGCCGGCTGAACCGCTTGACGCCGATGACGATGCCCTCGGTGCCGGCCGGCACCTCCAGCGAGTCGTTCTTGACGTCCTCGCCGACCCGGCCGAAGATCGCCCGCAGAAGTTTTTCTTCTGGGCTCAGTTCGGTCTTGCTCTTCGGGCTGACCTTGCCGACGAGGATGTCGCCTGGCCCGACCCGCGTGCCGATCCGAATCGCGCCGGTTTCGTCCAGGTTCGCCAGCGCCCGTTCGCTCACGTTGGGGATGTCCCGCGTGAACTCCTCGCGCCCGAGCTTGGTCTCGCGAATCTCGACCTCGAACTCCTCGACGTGGATCGACGTGTAGGTGTCCTGCTTGACCAGCCGCTCGCTGATCACGATCGCGTCTTCAAAGTTGTACCCGTCGTAGGGCATGAACGCGACCAGCACGTTGCGCCCCAGCGCCAGTTCGCCCAGGTAGGTCGCGGCGCCGTCGGCGATCACCTGGCCCCGCTTCACCCGGTCGCCCTCGCGGACAATCGGCCGCTGGTTCAGGCACGTGCGCTCGTTGAGGCCGACGAACTTGCGGAGCTCGTACTCGTCGGTCTCGTCGAGGATGATGCGGACGGCGTCGACGAAGGTGACCTTGCCGGCCTTGCGGGCCCGCACGACCATCCCCGAGTTCTCCGCCACCGGCTTTTCCATGCCCGTCGCGACGATCGGCGGCTCGGTCTTGAGCAGCGGGACCGCCTGGCGTTGCATGTTCGATCCCATCAACGCGCGGTTCGCGTCGTCGTGCTCAAGGAACGGGATCAGCGCCGCCGACACCCCGACCGTCTGTTTCGGCGAGATATCGACGTAGCCGATTTCCTTGCCCGGCACCTGCCCGAAGTCGCCGCGAACGCGCGACAGCACCGGCTCGTCCTTCGGCAGGCGGGCCTTGTCCGTGGCATCCGCCGGGGCGATGATCGCTTCCATCTCCTCGTCGGCCCGCAGCCACTGGGTCTTTTCGTCCACCTTGCCCTTGTCGACCACGCGGTACGGCGTGATCAGGAAGCCGTAGTCGTCCACGCCCGCGTAGATCGACAGCGAGCTGATCAGCCCGATGTTCGTGCCTTCCGGCGTCTCGATCGGGCAGATTCGCCCGTAGTGCGAAATGTGTACGTCGCGCACCTCGAAGCCGGCACGCTTGCGGTTCAAGCCGCCAGGTCCCAGCGCCGACAGCCGACGCTCGTGCGTGAGCTGGCTCAGCGGGTTGGTCTGGTCGACCACGTGGCTCAACTCGCCCCGGCCGAAGAAATAGTCGATCGCCGAACTGACGGACTTGCTGTTGACCAGTTCCGCGACCCGGCCAAGCTCGTTCGGGTCCTTCAGCGACATGCGTTCCTGGACGGTGCGGCGAAGCTTGAGGAAGCCCTTGCGGAGCTCCTCGGTCGCCAACTCGTCGATGGTTCGCAGGCGGCGGTTGCCCAGGTGGTCAATATCGTCGACGTAGCCTTCGCCGGCCCGCAGTTTCATGATGTACTGGAGCGCGGCGACGAAGTCCTCCGCCCGCAGGCACATCTCGCTCTCGGAGACGTGCGTCTTGAATTTGCGGTTCAGCCGGAACCGCCCGACCTTGCCCAGGCGGTAGCGGTTGGTGTCGTAGAACTTCTCGGCGAAGAGCTTCTTGGCCTTGTCTTCCTGCGGCGGGTTGCCCGGGCGCAGGCGGGCATAGAGATCGG
>JAQTVL010000598.1 GCA_028706835.1 Phycisphaerae bacterium
GCTTGGCCCCATCCATGGGACATTGGCCGTTACTCCAGATAAGTTACTCGGATCCGTCCAAGTGGCCTTCACAATACCGGATCGCCGGCTCCTTTCCGATGAAAAGATGTGTAGAACAACGAGGGCTTACACCCCCGGCTATGCGCTCTGGCCCCTTCGGGGCCGAAGAATCCACCGGTATTCATGCTATCGTCTCGATGTTATTCGTCATTTGGCATTCGTCATTCACTCGTCATTCGGAATTCGTCATTCGTCATTTCGCCCACAGCCCGTGTCCCGGGCCGCTGACTGGAGCGCCGTATGCTCGGCCGCATCCGCCACATGTTGAAGAAGGAATTCATCCAAGTCCTCCGGGACCCGCGGACCCGCTTTATCATCTTCGGCGTGCCCATCATCCAGACCATCGTCTTCGGATACGCCGTCACCACCGACGTTCGCGACGTGCAGACCGCCGTCTACGACCAGGACAACACCGTCGCCAGCCGGGAACTCGTGGCCCGCTTCGTCGCCTCCGGCTACTTCCAGGTGGTCGAGCGAATCGAGGACGACGATGGCGCCCGCCGACTGCTCGACGCCGGGCGGGTGTCCGCCGTCATCCAGGTCAACCACGGATTCCAGGCCGACCTGATCGCCGGCAAGCAGGCCGAGATTCAACTGCTCATCGACGGCACGGACTCCAACACCGCCCGGATCGTCGGCGACTACGCCATGCGGATCACCGCGGACCTGGCCGACACCGTGCTGGTCACGCGGGCGACCATGCTGAACGGCTCGTACTCCAGGCCGGGCCACGTGGAACTGCAGAGCCGGGCCTGGTTCAACGACAACCTGCTCAGCCGGAATTTCTACATCCCCGGCGTGATCGCGCTGATGGTCACGCTGGTCACGCTGCTGCTGACCAGCATGTCGGTGGTTCGCGAAAAGGAGTCCGGCACGATCGAGCAGATCGCCGTCACCCCCATCCGGCCCTACGAGTTCATCCTCGGCAAGACCGTCCCGTTCGCCCTCCTCGGCTTCATCGACGTGCTCGCCGTCTGCGCCGTCGCCGTCTTCTGGTTCGGCATCCCGATCCATGGCCGGCTGGGCTGGCTGCTTTTGGGCGGGGCCATCTACATGGTGTCGTCGCTCGGGCTGGGCCTGCTGATTTCGACGATCGCCCGGACGCAGCAGCAGGCGATGATGACGACGTTCATGTTCTTCATGCCGGCCACGCTGTTGTCGGGTTTCATCTTCCCGATCGCGAACATGCCGACCGTGGTTCAATGGCTGACCTACGCCAACCCGCTGCGATACTTCATCGTGATCATCCGCGGCGTCTTCCTCAAAGGCGTCGGCATCGAGGTCCTCTGGCCCCAGATGCTCGCCCTGCTCGCCGTCGGCCTAATCACCCTGACCATCGCCAGTCGGCGGTTCCACAAGACCCTGGGATGAATGTCCTCTTGTGGACTGCGGTAGCGCAGCTACCGCCTTTCGGTTCATCCGACTGAAGCATGTGCCGGGGGCACGTATCATTCGCCCCGGATGGGGCGATAGAGAATAGCCCATGGCGCCAGCCATGGGTGTTCGGCCCGATGAGTGAACTGTCCAGCCCTGGAAGGGCGAAAGAGCCGCCGGTATTGCCTCTGTCGCCCCGTTCGGGGCTGGCGATGTCGCGGATCGCCCACCCACGGCTGGCGCCGTGGGCTATCTTCTTTTGCCCCTGCCGGGGCTGTAAAGGAAATGCCTCGACGGCTTTGGGCGAGTGGGCAGCGCATCCAAGAGCCGGATGAACCCGCTTTTCTTCGGACCGCAGTCGCTGGGTGCCATGGCTGGAACGCCGTCCGGCCGTTTTGGACGGCGGGCCAGCCATGCCTACGCGAGCACGACATGCCTGCGACAAGACGGCCGTCGCAGGCATGGCACCCAATCCATCAGTCAACGGTTGGCCGAGTGCTACTCCCCGCTCGCCGCGAACAGCGGCTTGTTGTTGAACTGGTCGGACGGAACCGCCCGCGCCACCCCGTAACTGATCCCCCGGTTGATCCACGACCGCCCCCCCGCGTCCGCGACCGCCAGCAGCACGGTCGGGAAACTGATGCCGTCGCGCGTTCTGCCCGGCTGGGCCAGGTAGCGCGACCAGTAGTATGGCTGGAAGTCGACCACGCCGGCCGGCAGTTCGATCCGCTTGTCGGCGTAGTTGATCTCGCACCACGGCGGGCCGGACAGCACGCGGGCCAGTTGGTCCGCCAACTGGGCGTCCAGCGCGTCAGCCCGG
Organism: Phycisphaerae bacterium; assembly: GCA_028706835.1. GTDB lineage: Bacteria > Planctomycetota > Phycisphaerae > JAJVII01 > JAJVII01 > STB-87. The sequence goes on from JAQTVL010000598.1 coordinate 2,255, forward strand.
TACACCTCCCGCCGCAGCGGCGGGTCGTTCCGCCGGCCTGTGCACAGCGCCAGCAGCGGCCTGGGGTCGCCGTCGAGCAGGTCCACCACGCGGCGGCGAACGCCGGCCAGGTTGACGTTCGCGCCGCCGAGGACGAACACGTAACCGTCGTCCAACCGGGCGGGCAGATCGCCAATGCCCGTCGGGTCGATGGTCTTCGGCCCGAAGGCCGGGGCGATCGCCAGCAGGGCGAACAGGTTGTGGGCGTTGATGTAGTAGGCGAGCTTGTCAGCCCGGCTGGGGAACAACTCCGGCTGGGAGGCCGGGCCAACGCGGGCGATCTGAGCGTAGACATCCGCAAGCGACTGATACGGCTGGTGATGTGCGAGTTGGAAGTAATCCACCCGCCCGCCGGCCGTGACGTGCTCCGCCAGCATCCGCTGCATGGGCGACCAGTCGACGGGTTGCGTCGCGCTGACCCGCATCGCCCCCAACGGAGCGTTCGGCGGCGCGAGGATGATGATGTTGGTAACGCTCGCCCGTCGCTGCGCGCAGCCGGTGCAGGCGATCAGAGCGGTCGCGATCAGCATGTAACCCCGTACTCGCATGGCGGCATTGTAGGCCGGGCGAAGCGATTCGCCAAGAGAAGTGCCGAGTGCGACTGGGGGTACGGCAACAAGCGGCGGCAGTGTCCGAAATCCGTCTTTTTGTGGAGTGCGGTAGCGCAGCTACCGCTTTCGCCTGGCGTGCGCGTAAACCTCGGCGATCCGACCCGACCGCGGCAGTCGCTTGCCTCTTCGCAGGAAAGCGGTAGCTGCGCTACCGCACTCCACAAACGGCGAAGAGCGTCGCCGCGTCCGTCTTCTCTTCTCCGACCCCCACCTCCGCCC
>JAQTVL010000058.1 GCA_028706835.1 Phycisphaerae bacterium
GCGGGCGCGATCGGCAGCGGGGCGGGGCTGGCCGCGGCGCTCCTGGTGACGCTGGCGGTTCGGCGAGGCTGGATTCACCTGGACTCGCCGATTCGGCCGCTCTACCTGCTGGCCGGCGTGCTGGCGGTCATCGCGGCCGGGGCGTGCCTGGGCATTCCCCGCGACCTCAAGACGCCCGGTCCGGCGCTGGTCGTCCGGCGGAAGTACAGCCTGTATTACCTGCTCTGCTTCTTGGAGGGCTGGCGCAAGCAGATCTTCATTACCTTCGCCGGCTTCCTGCTGACCAAGACCTATCACACGCCGATCTCGACGATGCTGTTGCTCTGGCTGGCGACCAACGTGATCGGCTGGTTCATTTCGCCGCGGGTCGGCAGGCTGATCGACCGCATCGGCGAGCGGAAGGTGCTGATCACCTACTTCGCGTGCCTGACGATGGTGTTCATCGGCTACGCCCTGATCCCGAACAAATGGGCGCTCTATACGCTGTTCGTCGCGGACAGTTGCTTCTTCTCGCTGGGCATGGGGCTGACGACCTACGTCCGCCGGATCGCCCCGGCCAGCGAGCACACGCCCACGCTGAGCATGGGCGTGGCGATGAACCACGTGGCTGCGGTGGCGATGCCGCTGGTCGGCGGCTGGCTGTGGTCGAGATACGACTCCCGCTGGACGTTCCTGATGGGATCGGTGGTCGCGTTCGCGAGCATCTTCGTGGCGATGCGCGTGCCGCGTCGGGATGAATCAGCGGTCAGCGGCCAGTGGCCAGTGGTCAGTAAGGAAACACGCGGATAGTCCGCTGCCTTCAAACTGTCCACTGTCCACTGTTCACTGACCACTGACCACTATTTCCAATTCAGCGGCGACTGCCAGGCCTGTTTCAACTCGGCGCTGCCGGCGGCGATCGCGGGCTTGCCCGCCAGTTTCAACTCCACCCGGCCGGTGGCTGTGAACGCGCCGACGACGGCGTGCGGGATGCCCGCGAGCGCCTTGTCGAGGTCGGCGAGTTTGCCCGGCTCGACTTCGAGCAGGTAGCGAGACGGAGATTCGCCGAAGAGAATGCTCTCGGGGGTTGCGGACTGCGCCGGCGCCTTCGCCAAGTCAGCGTCCACGCCCAGTCCGCCCGCAAATGCCATCTCGGAGATAGCCACCGCCAGCCCGCCCTCGGACACGTCGTGCGCGGAGCGAACGAGCTTCTTCGCGATGGCGTCCGCGACCGCGCGTGCGGTCTGCGGGCCAACAGCGAGATCGACTTTTGTTGTCTCCCCGTCTCCCCGTCTCCCCGTCCCCCCGTCCGTCAGTTCATAGTGCGACCCCGCCAGTGCGGCCTGCGTCTCACCCACGACCACCAGCACGTTGCCCGCCGCCTTCGCGTCCATCGTCAGGCAGCCGGTCACGTCGGGCACGATCGCGATGCCGGAAATCAGCAGCGTCGGCGGGATCGTGATCACCCGCCCGTCGTCGGTCACAAACTCGTTGTTCAGCGAATCCTTGCCGCTGATGAACGGCGTGCCGTAGGCCAGCGCCCCGTCGTGGCAGGCCTGGGCCGCCAGCACCAGGCTGCCGAACCGGTCCGGCTTGGAGCAGTTGCCCCAGCAGAAATTGTCGAGGATGGCGATCCGGCCGAAGTCGGCCCCCACGCACACCAGGTTCCGCACGCACTCGTCGATCGCGTGCAACGCCATCTGGTACGGGTCCAGGTCGCCGAGCCGGGGCGACAGCCCGCAGGCCAGCGCCACGCCCTTGCGCGACCCGAGCACCGGCGTGAACACCGCCCCGTCGCCGGGCCCGTCGTTGGCGACCCCGACCAGCGGCTTGACGGCTGACCCGCCCTGGACCTCGTGGTCGTACTGCCGGACGACCCACTCTTTGCTGGCGATGTTGTAGTGACCCAGCAGACGGAGGAGGGCCTCGGAGTAATCCATTTCGGATTCCGGATTTCGGATTTCGGATTGGACTGCGGCGACCTTCTGGTCTTTCAATCCGCAATCCGCAATCCGCAATCCGAAATCTGGCTTCCACTCCGCCTTTCGCACATACTTCGGCAGGCCGTCGTGCAGGAACTTCATCTCGATCTCGCCGACCGCCTCGTCCTTGTAGAACAGTTTGAGTTTCTTATCGCCGGTGAACGTGCCGATCACCGTTGCCTCGACGTCCTCGCTGGCGAACAGGGCCAGCAACTCCTTCACCTTCGCCTGCGGCGCCGCGAGCACCATCCGCTCCTGGGCCTCGCTGATCCAGATTTCCGTGTAGCTCAGGCCGGCATACTTCAGCGGCACGGTTTCCAGGTTCACCGTTGCGCCGAGTTCCTCGCCCATCTCGCCGACGGCCGAGCTCAGCCCGCCGGCCCCGCAATCGGTGATCGCGTTGTACAGGTCGCGGTCCCGCGCCTGATCCAGCACGTCGGCCATCTTCTTCTCGGTGATCGCGTTGCCGATCTGGACGGCGTGGGAGAACTCGTCCTCGTGCGTGTGAGTCAACTCGCCGGAACTGAACGTTGCGCCGTGGATGCCGTCGCGCCCCGTTCGCCCGCCGACGACCACGATGGCGTCGCCCGCCTGCTGGTGCTTGAAGCATTTGCCGCGGTCCATCAGCCCGACGTTGCCGCAGAAGACCAGCGGGTTGCCGAGGTAGCGGTCGTCGAAGAAGATCGCCCCGTTCACCGTCGGGATGCCCATGCGGTTGCCGTAATCGCGAACGCCGCTGACCACGCCGCGCATCACCCGCCGCGGGTGCAGCACGCCCTTGGGCACGTCCGAAGCCGGCGTGTCCGGCGGGGCGAAGCAGAAGATGTCGGTGTTGGCGACCGGCTTGGCGCCCATCCCGGTCCCCATCGGGTCGCGAATGCACCCGCCGATGCCGGTGGCCGCCCCGCCGTAGGGATCCAGCGCCGACGGGTGGTTGTGCGTCTCGACCTTAAAGCACACCGCGTGCGTGTCGTCGAACTCGATCACGCCGGCGTTGTCCTTGAACACGCTGATGCACCACGGCTTGTTGAGCTTCTTTGTCGCGGCGGCGATGGTGTCAGCCAGGAGGTTCTCGTACGTCCGGTGGCCGTCGGGGCCGGAAAAATCCACCCGGCTCTTGAGCGTCTTGTGAACGCAGTGCTCGCTCCACGTCTGGGCCAGCGTCTCGAGCTCGATGTCCGTCGGCTCGCGCCCGATCTTGCGGAAGTATGCCTGGATGGTCTGCATCTCGGTGACGTTGAGGAACAGGTGGCCCCGGGCGGAGAGTTCAACCAACTGCTCGTCGTTCAGGCCGCGAATGTCAATGTGCCGCAGCTTGAACTCGTGCGACGGCGCGTGCGGCGGGGCGGCCTCGCCGGCAGAGCCCACGATCGCCTGCTCGATGCACTCGTTGGCCAGCACCTTGCCGCTGATCGTCCGAATCTGGGCGTCGGAGAGCTTCTTGGCCGTCGTGATCTGGTAGATTCGCCCCGTGCGGATGGACGCGACCTTCAGGCCCATGTCCGCGATCGCCTGCTGCGTCGACAGCGCCACCGGGTCCATCACGCCCGGCTTGTAGAACACCTCGATCAGCAGGAGCGGGCCGGCCCCTTCTTCGGCCTGCTTTGAGAACGGCGATGGTCCCCCTTTTTGCGGCCGCGCGCCCAGCCGGGTTGGGCCGATGTGGAACTGTTCGACGACGGGGTCTGCCAGCAGGTCAGCGGCGATCCGCTCAGCCTGAGGCCGGGGCAGGTCAGCCGGGTCGGCTTCGAGCAGGAAGATGCGGCCGGCGGACACCTTCTTCACCGCGTCGATGCCGAGCAGCCTGATCTCGTTGCCGGCTGCGGCCCCGACGGGGTCGGATTCTCCCTTGGGCACGATCTCGATTCGGTAAATCATCGCTCATCCTTGCGCCCGCGGGGGCGCGGCACAGTCATCCATGCGTGTCTTGCGGGCGCGAGGCCCCGCGAATAAGGCGGGCATTTTACCAGAGGAACGCCCGGAATGCCTCCCCGCAGATTACGCCGATTTCGCAGATGAAGAGGATTGCCCGCGACGGGCGGCAGAGCCATCGTCGTTTAGCCGCAGGACCGAAGGTCCGCGCTCGGGAGGTCTCGGAAGCGCCGTCCCTCCGAATTATTCCTCAAGTTCAGGTGGCGGCGTCAGAGGCAGTATTCTCGCCCTGGTTCGGACTTCGTCGAGAACAACGATCGCCCCTTGCCGAAGTTCCTTCTCATGCTGCCGGAGAACTGCCAGAACGCGTCCCGCGTGCGAAGATGGCAACGGGTCTTGAACTCGCAGTTGCACCACGCTCGGCTGGGTGGCCCGACCCGTAATCAGGATCGTCGCCAAGTCCAAATCGAGCGTGATAACGACGCACTGATGCTCTCGAGCCCACGCAAGGATATCATCGTCGGCGGCATTCGCCGATCCGACTTCTATCCAGTGGATGCACTCATGGCCGGCATCGGCCAACACCGAACGCCATTGCGGCGACAAGTTCATGTCCAGGAGGATCTTCATGTGGAGGATTCGAGTGGCAGCTCGGTTTCCTGTGCCCGCCAGGCGGCATAGGACAGGGTTGCCTGGATGTCCTCGGGCTGCAAATACGGGTAAGCAGCCAGAATCTCCTCAGCCGATCGGCCCGCCGCCAAGGCCCCCAGGATCATGCCCACGGTGACGCGCATGCCGCGAATGCAGGGCTTCCCACCCATCACCTGCGGGTTGTGCGTGATGCGATCCAGGTAAGGCATGGCGTTTCTCCTATGCCAGTATTGTAGAGGGGTATCGCGGGCGACACAAGGCGGGCATTCTCCCAGAGTTCCTACCGGCCCGCGGATGATGCAGATTTCGCGGAAACGGCGGACACGGGGATGCGATTTCGCCGGCGATTCGTTTTTCCGCGCAATTCGAGGCAGGCCGGATAGAATAGGCAACTTGACGGCCCGCGACGCGGGTCCCTACCCGAGACGGGGCGCTGCATGAGAATCCTTGTCATCCAGATGCAGGCGACCTCCGTGCCGAAGGTCCGGCCTCGGTTCGATCAGGCGCTGGGCGTGCTGGCCTCGGTGCTGCGCCAGGATGGGCATCAGCTCGAACTGGCCGCCTTCTCCCGCTACCAATCCCCCGAAATCCACGACGCCATCTGCCGATTCCGCCCGCAGGCGATCTACCTCCAGGCCGACCGGTTCGCCGCCGACATCACCCGGCACGCCGTCGAGTTTGTCGGCAGGCACCACGTGCTGCCCGTCATCATCGGCGGGCTGTACGCGACCGCCCAGCCGGACGCGGCCATGTCGATCCCCGGCGTGCTTGCGGTGGCGATCGGCGAGCCGGAGATTTCCGTCCGGCGGTTCCTGTTCGCCCTGGAGCGCGGCGACGACTACGAGCGGACCCCGGGCATCTGGATCAACCCCTCGGACGCCCCGGCCGTGAAGAACGAGCCCGCGCCGCTGAGCGCCAACCTCGACGTGCTGCCCATGGCGGACCGCGAACTGTTCGACTACGGGGCCTACGTCGCCCGGACGCACGCCGCGCAGGTGGCGGTCGCGCGGGGCTGCCCGCACAAATGCGCCTACTGCCTGAGCGATTGGCTGGCGGACATCTACCTCGGCCGGGGGCCCTGGGTGCGGCGGCGGTCACCGGGCAACGTGTGCGACGAGATCGATCAGCTTTGCGAACGCTACCCGCAGATCGAACGCATCCAGTTCATGGACCACGCGTTCGCCCTGGACCGCGATTGGCTGGCGAAGTTTTCGGAACTCTACGCCGAGCGGTGCGGCCTGCCGTTCACCTGCCACCTGCGGGCGAATGCGATCGACGCCGAGTCGCTCCGGCTGCTGAAGGAGGCCGGCTGCGACAACGCGATCGTCGAGCTGATCAGCGGCAGCGATTTCGTCCGCAACGAAATCTTCGACATGGACACCAGCTCACGGCAGATCGAGCGGGCGTTCCGCCTGCTGGCGACCGGGGGCATCCGCACGACGGTGGTACACCTGCTCGGCACGCCGTACGAGACGGCGATCACCGTGGACCACACGCTGGAGCTGATCGACCGCATTCGCCCGGCGCTGGTTCACACCCGCCTGTTCGTTCCGCTGCCCGGCACGCGGGCGGAGGAGCTCTGCCGCGACAGCGGCTGGCTGACCGGCCTGGGCGAAAAGGCGTTCCGCGAGAACACGCCTATGCTCCGCATGCCGGCGATGCCCGCGGCCGAGTTGACCCGCCTGCTGCACGAGTTCAACTGGCAGGCCCGCCACCCGCGGTCCAGCGGGTTGATGAAACTGCTCGCCAAACTGCCGGTCGGCAGGGGCAAGACCCTCTACGACCTGCTGGTCCGCCACCCGATCCCGAACGGCCGGCTGCTGCCGTCCGACCCGCGGTCGATCGACGTGCGCGAAATGGACGGCGTGATGAACCCATAAGGGAGTGGCGGTCAGAGGTCAGCGATCCGTGGCCGATGGACAGTCGCGCTGATTCGTTTCTTCGCAATCTGGGGAGCGGTGTCGGGCCGGGCGTGAGCGATCGCCGCGAGTCGAACGGCGGGCGAGTCGCCGTTCTGACTGCGCCCCGACGTAGTATCTCGCCCCAGGCTGCTGTACCAAACGCTAATAGTTTAGCGTTTAGTGTCACTAAACGCTAAACTGATTGCATATGGTTAAGCGACACTTCTGGGTCAACCTGATCGAGCGGCACTGGCGGGAGAGGTCGGTAATCTGGCTGTCCGGAGTCCGGCGGGCAGGCAAGACATGCCTCTGCCAGGGCCTTCCGGCTGTCGAGTACTTCGACTGCGAACTGCCGCGGGTCCGTCGGATGATGGAGGACCCGCAGGGATTCCTCGACAGCCTGGGCAAACGGCGGATCGCATTGGACGAGATACACCGCCTGGGCAACCCCGCGGAGTTGCTCAAGATCGCGGCCGATCACTACCCGGACATCCACGTGATCGCCACCGGCTCGTCGACCCTGGGCGCGTCCGCCAAGTTCCGCGATACGCTCACCGGCCGAAAGCGCGACATCTGGCTGACGCCGATGTGCGCAGCCGACCTGAAGGACTTCGGGCGGCCCGACATCGAGCGTCGACTTTCGCACGGCGGCCTGCCGCCTTTCTTCCTGGCCGACGAGTTGCCGGAGCGGGACTTCCAGGACTGGCTGGATGCGTACTGGGCCAAGGACATCCAGGAACTGTTCCGCCTGGAACGCCGCAGCGCCTTCCAGAAGCTCGCTGAGTTGCTGATGGCCCAGAGCGGCGGCATCTTCGAGGCCACGAAGTTCGCCGCCCCCTGCGAGGTCAGCCGGGCGACCGTGGCGAACTACCTCCAGGTCCTTGAGGCCACCTTCGTCGCCCACGTGATCCGCCCGTTCAGCACGCATCGCCCGACGGAGATCGTGTCCGCCCCGCGGGTCTATGGGTTCGATACGGGGTTTGTCTGCTACTTCCGCGGGTGGCGCCGGCTGCGGCCCGATGATCTTGGGGCGCTGTGGGAGCACTATGTAGTGAACGAGCTGATGTCGGCCTGCCAGACCCGCCGGCTGTTCTACTGGCGGGACAAGCGAGGCCATGAGGTCGATCTGGTCTGGTCGCCTCGGGGGAACAGGCCGCTGGCGATCGAGTGCAAGTGGTCCGCCGACGAGTTCGAGCCGGCCGGGATGCTCGCCTTCCGCGGCCAGCATCCCGAGGGCGAGAACGCTGTGGTCGCCCGGGACGTGGAACGGACCTTCAGCCGGCACTACGGCGAACTGAAGGTGGACTTCGTGAGCCTGGCATCGCTGACCGCATGGATATGCGGCAAGAACAGATAGATCGCATTTGGTCACGAACGCCCGGCGACGGATATCCGGTTCCGTGCAGGTCCCATCGCCCGATTTGCGGGTTCACGGGAAAGGGTGCTCACGGCCGCGGCATTCCGGGAGGTTGCCATGCGGGCGAGGCGAGCAGCAATCGCGGTGTTGGTGGCGATGATCGCGGCGCACGTGTCTGCCGACGATCCGCCCCAGTAGGGGCCCAAGGGCCAGGTGTCGATGCTCGATCCGGCCACCGGCAAGATCGAGCCCCTGGACCAGCCGAGGGCGGACACCGCCGACTTCTACATGTTCTGGAAGCCGGTGCTGCAAGAGGTCCGCAAGAAGATCGAGGCCCGCGGGTGGTTCGCCCCCGCCGCCAAAGTGCCAACGCGACGAAGAAGGGCAGTGCCTCAACCCAACCAGCAGCGGAGAAATGAACGGGATAATGGGTCGTGGTTATCGGGTCTCGGTGGAAGAGGTCGCCGTGTTTCCCCGCGACCCGGAGGCGGTTGCGTCGTTGGCCAAACGTAGCATGGGCATCTTGCCCATGTCCTCCGCTCGCCCCGTCTTGCCCTACCGGTTGGGGTTCACGGGCGAGACGCCCGTGCTACGGCCAACAACGCAACCGCCTCCGCGACCCACGCCCCCCGTTTGTCGATCCGCCCGGCCGTGGTATAATCCCGCGTCGACATTCTGGCCACCAACGAGAGGAGAACACGCATGGCCGTCCAGACCGGAATTGAGCACTTCGCCATCGCCGCCAGGAACACCGACGCCCTGGCGGACTTCTACGTCAAGACGTTCGGCTTCTCCGTCGCCTACAAGAACGCCAAGACCCCGGCCACCTACTTCGTCAAGCCGCCCCGGGCGGGCTCGATGATCGAGATCGTGCCGGCCAACGAGAAGCCGGCTGTCCGTCGCGACCTGTTCGACCCCGGCCTGGTTCACGTGGCGCTATCGGTGACGGACCTGGCTGCGACGATGAAGGAGTTGGCTGGCAAGGGGATCACGTTCGAGGGCGACGTGAAGGTGTCCGGCGACGTGAAGGCGGTCTTCTTCCGCGACCCGGAAGGCAACATCCTGCACCTGATCGAGCGGCCCAAGCCGCTGTGAGGCGGCGGGGCGACATGACCGGATCGACAGACCCGGCCAGAATTCGGAGTTCGGAATTCGGAATGCGGAATGAGCCGGCCTCGCGCTCCTCCGTCTTCATTCCGAATTCCGAACTCGCCATTCCGAATTACCGTGACCCTTAAGTGCGTTCCGTCCGAGAGATTACGCCCGTGACCCCCGTTCGCAAGAAATTCCGGCTGCTCCGCGCCTGGCTGTCGCGCAGCCCCGTCTGGTGCGCTTGGCAGGTCAACTACAAGTGCAACTTCCGTTGCTCGTTCTGCCATTACTGGAACGACCCGGCCGCCGACGAGCCCGAGCAGACCGTCGAGCAGTTCCGCGCCGGCTCGCGAAAGCTCGCCCAGCTCGGCTCGCTGCTGATTAACATCGCCGGCGGCGAGCCGCTGCTCCGGGCCGACATCGTCGACGTCGTCAAGGTGCTCGGCCAGTTCCACTTCCCGTTGCTGACGAGCAACGGCTGGCTGGCCACCGAGGACCTGGCCCGCGACCTGTGGAGCGCGGGCCTGTGGGGCATCTCGATCAGCATCGACTACGCCGACGCCGCCCGGCACGACAAGCAGCGCGGCCGGCCCGGCGCGTTCGACCGGGCGCTCGCCGCCCTCGACGCCTTTTACCGCGCCCGCACGCACGAATGGCAGCGGGTGAACCTGATGTCCGTCCTGCTGCACGACAACCTCGACCAGATGGAGCCGCTGGCCAGGCTGGCTGCCGACCACCACGCCTACTTCATGGTCCAGCCGTATTCGCAGCGGAAGACTGGCTCGCAGCGGTTCTACAACCACCAGGGCCGGCTGGGCGAATTCCTGCTCGACATCAAGCGCCGCCACCCGAACATGCTGAGCAACCCCTATTTTCTGTCCCGGTTCGACGACGCCTTCAACGGCGGAATCCCCGGCTGCCGGGCCGGCTGGTCGTTTTTCAACATCGACTCGACCGGCGACATTGCCGTTTGCGTGGAGGAACGCCGCCGCCCGGTGGCCAACCTCTACCGCGACGACATTCACACCATCGTCCACAACCTGCGAGGCCGGGCCCGGCACAACGCGTGCAGCGATTGCTGGTACAACTGCCGCGGCGAGATCGAGAGCCTGTATCGCCCCGCCGGCCTGCTGAGCAGCCTGCCGACCATCCTGTTCGATCGCGGCAAGGCCCCCTGTGGTTGATCAATAATTCGGGTTCATGCCATGGCTGACGCTGACGCACTCACAGTGGGTGTTTGGCCCGATGAGCGAGTTGTCCAGTTCTGGAAGGGCGAAAGGACCGCCGGCATTGCCTCCGTCGCCCCATCCGGGGCTACGCGGTCTTGCCCCCAACCGATCTCCCATGGCTTGCGCCAATGGTATCTACTGTAGATACCAATGGCTGGCGCCGTGGGCTATTCTCTCTTGCCCCTGCCGGGGCCGAAAGGAGAACCCGCGACGGGTTGGGCGAGTGGGTATCGCATGCAAGAACCGGATGAACCTGAAGACGGGACGTGCCCCGACCTTCTCCAACCCGTCCCGTGGCAACCGCTATTTCACCCCCACCAACCGCACCTCATGCACAGCCGAGCCGTCCGGAACGTCCAGCGCCAGCCCAGTCAGCCCGCCTTTGTAGCCCGGCCGACCGGCCAGGTTCACCGCCACCCACTGCTTGGCGCCTGCGGGGATCTTCGCCTCCGCCGAGCGGGCTTCCTCCCACCAGACCTGCCGCCATTTGGCCCATTCGCTGGGCTTGGCCGACGCGACGGGCGGGGGGACGCCTCGCCAATAGACCCTCACCGTGCCGGCGGTCGCGGCGGTGATGCGGATTCGCAATTGTCCGGCGGACTCGGCACGCCAGAAGGTGTGGGGGCCGATGATGCGGACGGGCTGACCCGCCGTGTCGGCCTTGATGGCCAGACCCCGGCCCGCCAGCGGCCAGCCGGCGTCACTGCCGTTGGAGTAGTACCAGCCTTGCCTCGCGTTCTCCAGGTCCCACGCCGGCGGATCTTTCGGCGCACGGCGCTTCGCCTCGGCCCGGACGTCGTCGAGGCTGCCCACGACGAAGGTGCAGGCGTAGTCGTAGACGATATTGTGGTCGAGAATCTCGGTGGTGATGGGCGACATGTAGCCTGTCGGTCTGTCCTTCTCGCCGCCCTGGCCCCGCGGACCGGAGAAGCCGCCGTGGAACTCCATGGGCCTGGGCACAATGACACCGATGCCGGTTCCCTGTTCGTTCATCAGCGCCGCCCAGCCCTCGGTCGGCAGCGCGTTTACCCACGGCCAGGCTTCGCGGTGGTCATTGCGGATCTCGCTGACGGGCCCGCCGGTGAACGGCTTGTCGCCCACATAGGCCATGAGCCGGTGCCATGGGCCGTTGACGTAGATGGCCGGGACTTCCTGGACGCTGCCGTGATACTGGGTCTTGTCGCTGCGGGCGTTGGTCAGGCGGGCGCGGTAGGCGAACTTCGACCCGTCGGGCTGTAGCGTGATCCAGGTCTCCATGACGCACTCGCCCGGATCGTTGTTCATGGGCCAGAGCATGGGGACCGTCTTGACATACAACTCGTCGCCACGGACGCGGTGTTCGAGCACCTTCGACCCGTTGCGATAGGCATCACCAGTCTGGATGGGGTTCCACGGGAACCCGGCCCATGCCGGGCTCTTCTGCTTGCCCTCTCGCTGGTAGTTCGCCGGCCCCGAGTAGTACGACTGCTGGACTTGCCGGCCCAGGTCGGCGGAGTTGATAATATTCGGGCCGCCGGGCGTGGACACGTGGGTGACCGCGCCGCCCCACATCAGGTTCACCCCGACGCGGATGAACCGGTTCTCGACGAAAGTGTCCGCCGTAGGCTGCGCCGCCGCAGGTTGCGCCGCCGCAGGTTGCGCCGCCGCAGGTTGCGCCGCCGCGGGCTGCGCCGCCGCGGGCTGCGCCTCGGAAACGGCGGCCATGACCATCAGGCAGCAGCACGCGCTGAGGACGAGGGTGAACATTACCATTGCCTTACTCACTGATGGGAAATGTGGTTTCGGGTGCCGGGTCGTCACGATTTCGGATTCCGAGGACACCATATTTGTTAACTCTTTTCCGATTCTGGGGGATAGTCTTGAACGTATCATAGTTGCTTGCCATTCACTTGCGAGTCTTGATTTCGGGCCTGGTTCAAATCAGGACTTCGGAAGCGGCGGTCTTGTTCGTAGTGTGCCCGTAAGGGCATTTCAGGAAACGCCTTACGGCGTCACTACAAACAGGGCGCGTCCCGCTGTTACCCTGATTTGAACCATGCCTGATTTCGCCTTCGGGTCGCGTTTCTGCGGGGGTCAGCGGCCGGCCGGGATCAGAAGGGGGACAGTCCCCTTTTCAAACTGCCGAAAAGGGGACTGTCCCCGCCGGTCTTGAAGCAGGCTCTGATTTGACGTGAAACGTCCGGTTCAATCGGCCTTGCGCCTGCGGCGGAGGCCCGCACCAGCCATCGCCAACCCGCCGATCACCAGGAACGCCATCGTCGCAGGCTCGGGGACGGTGAGGGTGACGACGCCGGTGGCCTTGTCCCAACTGGCCTTCTGGTTGCCCGTCAGCCCGGTGGCCATCACATCGGCGAAGTCGCCGCTGTAGGTGCTGAACTCGAACAGCTTGAACGTGTCGCCAGCCGCGAACGTCCCGCTGAACACCAGGTCCAGCGTGCCGCCGAACGTGACCGTGTGGCCCGCGGCGAGTTGCTTGAGCACGTCAAACTGGCCGGGCGCCGTGCCGTCGATCTCGAACGTGCTGA
>JAQTVL010000059.1 GCA_028706835.1 Phycisphaerae bacterium
AGCAGAACCAGGTCGCCGGCCTGGATGCGTGGGCTCGGCGAGGCATCGACTTCGACCTCTGGTGGATCGACGCCGGGTGGTATCCCTGCTACACCGAGCGGCAGCAGCGCCGGTATGTCATGTGGGGCACCTGGAAACCCGATCCGGAACGGTTCCCCAACGGGCTTAGGCCGGTGGCCCAACGCGCGTCCGGCTACGGCGCCGACCTGCTGGTCTGGTTCACCCCGGAGGGCGTGCGGGCCGGGACACAAATTCACCAGGAGCATCCGGAATGGCTCCGGCCGATTCGCCACGCCGAGTTCGTGGCCAAGTGGGTCGCCTCACAGACCTCGCGCGAGGACTACATTCTGGACCTGGGCAACCCGGAGGCGCGGCAGTGGATCACGGACCACATCTGCAAACTGATCCGGGACAACGGCATCACGGTTTACCGGCAGGACGGCGGGTTCGACGTGGCTTCGTGGTGGCGCGCGAACGACCCGGCTGATCGCCAGGGGATCAACGAAAATCGGTACGTGCAGGGCTACCTGCAATTCTGGGACGACCTGCTGGCGCGGAACCCGGGGCTGTGGATCGACTGCTGCGGCAGCGGCGGCCGTCGCAACGACCTGGAATCCATGCGTCGTTCCGTGCCGCTGCACTACACGGATTTCGGGTACGGCGATCATCCCGTGAAACTGTCATTCCAGCACGTGCTGTTCGAGTGGCTGCCGTATTTCAAGGAGGGCTCGCAGTCGTGGGACGTGACCGGGCGGCAGGAACGGTTCGATCGCCGCGTGGACAGTTTCTCCTACCACTGCGCGTTGAGCCCGATGCTCATGCCGTGCATCGACATCCGCCGCGACGATTACGACTACGATCTGCTGCGTAAGATGCTCGGCATCTGGCGCCAGGCGGCCGAGATCATCTTGAACGGCGACTACTACCCGCTGACGCCCAACCACCGCTCGCCGCAGGAATGGGTGGCCAGGCAGTTCGATTGCCCGGCTGACGGCCGCGGCTTCATCCAGGGCATCCGCCTGCCGGCTTGCCCGGACGACACGATCGCGATCCGCCCGCGGGGGTTTCGCTCGGACGTTACGTATCGCTTGGTAAATCCGGAGACTCACGACACCCGCGAGCTGACCGGTGCGGACATTCAGCGTGACGGGTTCACGTTGGCGTGCCCGAAACGCGAAGGCGCCATCTGGTTCTACCGCGCGAAAACGGGGCGGTGAACGATCGCGCGAGTTTGCGATCTTGACAGCCGATGTCGTCGTGCGCGCTGCGCAGGTGCTCGCGCAACACTGGCGGGCGAGATGTTATCGGCGGTCCCCGCGCGAATTCATTCGAGCGAAGTCGCCGCATATGACGATGATCTGGCAGAGTGAACGATAAAATTTAGTGCGCGCGATGTGAAAATTGTTTTGACTTGCTGGACAGATATTCAGTACATTTTGCGCTCGGAAAGGAGGTGACCACATGGCGAAGAAGAAAGTTGCGAAGAAGGTTGTGAAGAAAGCAGTCAAGAAAGTCAAGAAGGCTCGCAAGTGCTGCAAGTAGCACTCGAGTCGCCGCCTTCGAAACATTGAAGGCGAAAGCTGCGAAGGAAGGTCCCCAATGCCACGGCGGGACCTTCCTTCTTTTTTGGGGTCACACTTCCTCGTCGATCAGGCACAGCGTCGGCTGCGACGACACGATCGGCGCCTCCCCGGCGATGACGGGCTTCGCCAGCCTCGCCCGCAGGTCCGCATCCAAC
Organism: Phycisphaerae bacterium; assembly: GCA_028706835.1. GTDB lineage: Bacteria > Planctomycetota > Phycisphaerae > JAJVII01 > JAJVII01 > STB-87. The sequence continues at coordinate 1,739 of JAQTVL010000059.1, forward strand.
TCGTGCCAGCAGGCCAGGTCGTTTCGGCCGTTCGCCTTCGCCTTGTAGAGCGCCTGGTCCGCGAACAGCATCAACTGATCAGCGGTCTTCACTTGCGCATCCTCGGGGAAGCCCGCCTCGCCGATGCTGATCGTGATCACTTCCGCCTGGCCGTAGTACTCGAATGAGCTCGACGCGACAGCCCGCAGCAGCCGCCGCCCGAAGCGGACGGCATCCTGCCGGCCCGTCTCGACCAGGCCGACCGCGAACTCGTCGCCGCCCATGCGGGCGACGACGTCGCTGGACCGCACCTGCTGCCGCAGAATCTCGCCGAACCGGGACAGCACGTAGTCGCCGAACGGATGGCCGCACCCGTCGTTGATCCGCTTGAAGTTGTCAATGTCGATCATCAGCACGGACATGAGCAGCTTGTAGCGGCGGGCGATCTCGAACTGCGTCGCCATCCACTGGCGGAAGAATCGCACGTTGTTCAGCCCCGTCAGCGGATCGCTGAACGCCATCTCGCGCAGCCGGCGGTTCTGCCGCCGGATCCGCTGCGCCAGCTTCTGCTGCCGCACCAGGTTCTCGCGGAATTGCAGCCGGCACCCCGCCAGGTCCTGCCGCAGCGCCCGCTGACGCAGCAGCGACCGCAGGCGATCCGCGAGTTCGTTGCTCGGGCCAGCCGCCGTCATCGCCTCGTCGGCCCCGCGGCGGAGCAACTCGCCCCGCGCGTCGGAATCGAGGTTCGGCCCGTAGACCAGCAGCGGCTGCGACGGGTCCAGCGCCGGACGCAGCACGTCCAGCGCGGACGACGCGTCGGCGTTCATCATCACCAGGCACACCGGCTCGTTTCGGATGAACTCCAACCCCTGCTCGGTCTGTTCGACCGCCCGGCAGGGAAACCCGCTCTTGCTCAGCCAGCCCGCCAGTTCGGAACGCTTTTGCGGGTCCGGCTCGATCAGCAGCAGGGGCATCTGCTGGCGCGAATCGACAGGTGTGGAGAGGTCCTGAATCATGTGTGCCTCGGCAGAGACTATGGTTCCTACGCCCGTGTTGCCTCCGGGCGCCATACGCCTCAACCGTAAGATTCAGGCGGGGTCGGAGCAAATTCGCGAGACGGGAATCCGGCCGAGGGGGCAGGACCGATAAGAGCGAAGTCGGGAGCGGCAGACGCGAGGGCCAAGCGCCGAGCGGGGGGTCTTCCGCTTGCGTTTTCGCACGCCCGGCTGTCCCGACAATCCGGCAGCGCGGGCGCCGCCATCCTGGACGTACGTACAACGACCCCCGAGGCGACAAGTCGCCCCGGGGGCCGCTTTTCAGTCGGTCTATCCAGCCGATCGACTAGACCTGCCGCTTGCGATACCAGAAGAAGAACACCAGCAAGCAGACCAGGAGGACAAGCGCCAGCCACCACCACCACTCCATCTGCCCAATCCACTCCATGAACGCGATCGTCGGTAGAAGGTTCATCCAGTTTCCTCCTGAGGTTAAGGAGTCATTGATGCGTCATTTATGCCCGTCTGACCGGCCCGTGTCAATACTAAAACCTGATTAGCAGCCGGCCCCCGCCGTGGCGAGAGCGCCAAACGGCAGCCGGAGAAAGGAATGCGCCCGGAGCGATTCGAACGCTCAACCTACGGATCCGAAGTCCGTTGCTCTATCCGTTGAGCTACGGGCGCAACGTGCCAGCCTGCAATGGCTTGCCCGAAAATCAGACTGCCCGTTTGCCTCTGAGCGGGTCAGTCGCGGGTCAGTATACGCAGGCCCATGACAGAGCGCAAGAAAAATCCGGGCAGAGTTCAACGCTCATGGCCGATCGCGGCGGCGACCTCGGCGCAAGCCGAGAACAGCCGATCCGACAGCGTGTAGTCCGCGCTCGTGATGAAGGCATCGTCCGCGGGAAACCGGCTGGCCAATGCCGCGCGGATTCGCTCATCCAAAGCACTCCGCACCTTCACGGCCAATTCCCCGGTCACCTTGCCCTCATCAAGCGCCCTCTGAAGGTAGAGGATCGCCTCGCAGGATTGCACCCCGCCGCGAAACGCCTCGAATCGCGCGGAGGCGACCGGCCCTTGCGGACCCGGCACGATGAGCGCCTTCGTGCTGCACTGCGGCCCGAGGGCGCTCTCGCCGCCCATGTTGTACAGCCGCCCGTTCTTGTCCTTCAGCGGCCAGTAATTTCCGCCCAGCGGTCCCACGCCATTGTGGCCGCGCATGACCATTTCCTCGGGCAGCGCGACGAACACGGGCAGGCTGCACGAATCATTGTGAAGATTCCGCGCGTAGCCGCCGGTGAGTCGAGTCTGCTTCGGCCACAGGTTCTTGAGGCTGCCGCCGGTAAACGGCCCCTGGTTCCATACCGTCGTCGAGGCCAGCACCGGAACTTTCGATCCGTCGGCGGCCGCGAACTCGGTCAGGAGCTGGTGTTCCTGGTTGAACCACTTGCCGTCCGGCCAGATGGCTTTCAGATTGCTGACGGTCTGCGGATTCGGCCCGCCCGAGTAACGGCAGTCGCCGGCCCCGGTCGTGTCGAACCAGTTCCGCTTCTCCAATCGCTTGCGAACTTCATCCAGCACGGGCTTCCAGAATGTCACGGCCGCGGGCTCGTCAGGGAACGGTTGCTCCAGTCGGTCGAGCTTGCCGGTGGCTGGGTCCGCAACCGTAACATATCTGGCACAATCGTATTCGATGGACTTCTTGCCGTCTTTGACCCCAATTCCACCCCAGAAATTCAATGCCAGCGGAAACGGCTTGCCCACCTTGGCCGCCACAACGTCCATGTACTTGTCGAAGATCGTGAAATCGTGCTTGTAGCTGCCGTCCGGCTGCTTGATCCATCGGATCAGCCCTTCGGCATTGGCGTGCGTTCGGGCCTCGACCGCCAGGTTGGCAAGGACCATCCGGCTGCCAAGCTCGGCCATCAGTTCCAGGGTCTTGCCGATCAGTTCGAAGTGCTTGTCCGACCAGAAGGGAACCTGATAGTACATCGCCGGGGTCTCGATGCAGACGGACCCGAGTTGATAGGTCAGGAAATCCTTCGGATCGGGCATCCGCCAGCCGTGGACTTTCAGGTCGATGGGGACCTCGACCTGCTTCTGCCCGCCGATCGTCACCGTGAGCGTTCCCTTGTAGGCCCCGGGGGCGGCGTCAGCCGGGATTCGCACCGTCGCCCACACCTGGGCCATGGCGATCTTGAAATCCGGTTGCACGGGAACCTGGGCCGGTGGATCGTCCAACAGCGCATCGAAGAGGCAGGGATTGGCCCACGTGGTATCCGGGGTAGATCGGCTCGCGTAGCGGATACGGATGGCCGACGCAGGAATCTTCGCCTTACCGTCGACGCCCGTCATATCCGAGGCCTTGACCTCCAGTTTCCCGAGCGCCTCGCTGGAACTGACCACCAGGCGACCGGAGAATACCCCGTTGCGGGTGCCCACCATCGAGATCCGCGCCGGCCCCGGGTCGCCGAACGTTTCGCAGCGGCCACCCCCAGGGTAGGATTCCCGCCCGCTCGCCATCGCCCAGGGGGCACAGGACCAGACCTGCACGCCGTCAGGCCTGGCGGTATTCGCAACCGCGGCGGAACCCGGCTCCGCCGTGAGGCTCAGACGCCCCAGTCCGCAATATGCGTGGTAGTTGTCCATATTGGCGCCGCGCCCGGTTCCCAAGGGTTTGGACGAAAGGTGCTTCTCGCCCATCGGCGCGGCGTGGTTCTCGATGGCCAGGACATTGACGCCCTTGCGGAGCAACGTTGCTGGCACGGCCACCTCGCGAAGATGACGCCAGCGGCTGTCGTATCGCTCTTTGTCGCCAGCCTTCAACGATTTCGAGCTGATCGCAGCCGCCCACCAGTAGTCGCCGAACCAGTACATCCTGCCGTTGTCGCCCGTGAACGGATCGATCTTGTAGGCCTCGCCCGGCGTCGCCGTCGCGAGTTGACCGGCGGGCAGGTGTCCGCGAGTCAGTTCCTGGCCGTTCAGATAAACCACTGCTCCGCCGATGTACGGCAGCGACAACCGGAGATCGTTCACCTTGGCGGGGTCGTCGATCTGAAACCGAAGACGCATCCGCAGCAGATGACGCAAAGAGTTGAGAAGGCGATGCGACGAGCCGTAATAGTCCGGCTGACGGGCCCATGGCTCGTATGGCAGCCGGTCGCGATACCAGTTGCTGTCATCGAAATCCGGCTGCATCCAGCCGGCCCCGTCTGGGACCAGCTCGAAATCCGCAAAGGGCATGGTGGGGCCAGCCAGCGGTATGGGTTTGACCTGCCCGTCGGCGGCGGCGTAAACCGGCGTCTTTACCCCCACACTGATCCGCGCGTGGCTGGCGGCGTTGAGGATTTCCAGCCGACCGGCCGACGCCGCGTCCGGGGCGGAGGCCGGTCCTGCCGCCACTGCGGGCATGCCGGCCGCTGCGCCGATCACCAGTGCCCCGCCGATAAGAATCACTTTCAGTCTCATGCTGTCGATCATCAGGTTCTCCCAGTTACTTGTTCCCTGTCGAAGTTGACGCCGCACGGAATGCCAACCCACCGAAGTCCGGGCGCATGACCCACGTGGCGCCCAGCGACGTGTTGACAAACACCCCGTACTTCGCCGCCCAGACCACCTGGGCGAACGGATCCTCGAATCGCACGCCGCCCTCAGCCTTCGTCGGCAGCGGCGCCCAGTCGCCCTTCTCGAACGAGTAGACCCACTGGGCGTTGCCGATAATTGCGAGCACGCACTTCTGGCTGTCCGCGTATTCAGCGACCTGGACGGCCCGGACCGGCGGCGTGTTGACGGCGGGCAGTTCCGCAAACACGTTCTTGTTCACGTCGTAGAGGAATGTGACCTGCTTGAGCGGGACCTTCTTCGGGTCCTCGCTGTAGCTCTTTGATGGATCTTCCGGCTTGGCGTTCATCAGGAAGATCTGGTCCCGATCCGGCAGGTAGCAGAACGGCCGACCCTCGCCAAGCCCGCACTGCTCCGGGATCGGCTTGGATACCTCCTTGACCATCAGTTTGTCCTCGTTCAGGTCGAGGCAACTGATGAAGTAGCGAGTCACGTTGGGCGCGGAGCGGGTAGGCACTTCGCCGATCAGGTTGAACAGCCGGCCCTTCGGATCGAGAATATTGACGTATGGGTACGGCGGCACCTTGTCAGGCCGATCGACCTGGGCGATGCGCCGATCGCGCCACACGCCGCCGCGCGTCATGTCGTAGAACCGCGCAAAGTCCTTCTCGGCGTGAAACACGTAGTTGTTCGGGAACATTTCGTCGGTGCCGAACAGGAGGTACATCCGGCCGTCGAACACCTGATAGGTGTTACGCTGGTGGCCGGTGGCCGGGCCTCCGCGATGGCCGAGCGTCGTGCCCTCCCACTCATCGGGCGGCACGAAGGCGTTGTGATCGCCCGCGCTCGCGGTCCACGTGTTGGCGCCGACCGAGTAGACGTCCACGTTGTTGATCTGGTAGGTCGAGTGTCCGCCGCCAAAGTAAACCACCTGGCCGCGGATCGGGTCATAGGCGAGGATGCCCCAAGACCGTGGAGCAGGCCCCTTGGCCGGCTTGGCGGGCACCCATGTGTTCGCCGGCAGTTTCTTGAGCCCGTCAACCCAGGCGGGATCGTCCGCCTGAGCAGCCTCGAAGGGCTTGAGCGGCACGGGCGGCGTCCACGCCGGCGCTGCCGCCGCCGGCAACTTGTCCAGGTCCAGCTTCATCGCGTAGGTGGCCTGGCCTCCCTGCTCCGGCTGCATCAACAGCAACAGCCGGGCCTTCTCATCGAAGCCGAGCATTACGGTCGGCTGGGCCGAGTGCGGCGTCGCCGTGGTGGCGTCGCCGCTCCCGCAGGTCGTCATGACGGGCCAGCCCCAATCCTGCTCGTCCCGCCTGGACCATTCTTCTTTGCCGACATCGAGCGACCACAACGCCACCTTTCCGGGCTTGCCCGGAGAAATGGCCACCAGCAGCGCGAGTCCGCTGCCGGAGTCGTAGGCGAGCAACGGAACCCGCTGGCGCGGCGGGCGATTCGCGGCGGCGATCTCGCGCCACTGCCGGGTTTTCACATCGTAGAGCCACGTGTCATTCAAGCCGCTCTCGGCCAGAACGTCCGGGTTCGCCAGGTCTGTCCGCGCCAGATTGGTCTGGCCGCCAAACATGACGATAGCCTTGTTCTTCGGGTCATAGACCATCGGTGCTGCGCACCGGGCGGGCGGCTCGACGCGCAGGGTCGAGTCGAGCAATTCGTTCAGGCTCCACAGCGCGTCGCGAAGCGGAGCGATCGCAACGCCGGCCTTGTTCGCCGCCAGCGCCGCGGCAGCGGTCCTGAGCAGTCCCGGCAGCGCGGAATCACCCGACTTGGCGAGGCCGGGCAATACCAGGCTCGCGGCGGCGTCGGCGGCAGCTTGTGCCTGCTTGCCCGCGTCGGCGGCCTTGGCCGCGTCGGGCTTGCGGTTAAGCACCCAGGCGGCGTCCATCGCGGCGCTGGCTTGGGCCATGATGCCGATCACATCGCGCCGAGCCTTCTTTGTTCCGTCGGACCCGAACGTATCGCTCACGAGGGTCCAGGTGTTGTCCTTGCAGGTATAGCGAAACGTGCCGTAGTGCCCGGAGATTTGCCCGGTCGCCTCACGAAGCGAGATGTTCTTGGCGTCGAAGTGCGGGAAGAGGACGATCTCGTCGTTCACCGGATCATAGCAGGCGCCCTGCCCGCACACCGGAGGCCCGCCGGCGAACTCCTTCGCAACCGGGTTCCATCCGCCCACCGGATGGGGCATGATCGTCTTCGCCTTCAGATCAGTCCACGTGCGGGCCTTCGGGTCGTAGGCCGCCATCAGGCCCCGCATCGTATAGACGAGCCGATCGCGCTTGGAGTCGTAGACGCCGCCGTTCATAACGAAGTTCGGCCACGGCCGTCCGTTCGCCAGCATCCGCCCCGGCACGGTCTGATTGAACGAGCCGGCATTGCCGGCGGCGCCGAGTCCGCTGGCGGGCGGATCACTGGGGTAATCGGATACCCAGTCGCCGGAGGCCACGTCGAAGGCACGCACGTCGTTCCGCGGGGCATACGGCACGCCGTACACGTGCATGACGGCGCCCCAATGGAGAACCTGCCCGCGGCTGGGCGTGAAGACCGGGGTGCTGAAGATGTACCCGGCCTCCGCCTTGCACGGCAGTTTGGCCCATTTGTTCGGCTGCAATGTCGTGATGCTATCCGCGCCCTCTCCGGCGGCTGACGAGCTCAACACGGACAAAACGGTCAGTGCGACGGTCGCGATCTTGTTCATCCGCTTCCTCGATTGGTAAGCTGGACTCGGCGGGAGGAAATCGCTCACGGCACACGGCACACAATCGACAGCGTCTTTCCTTCTGCGATGCGTTCCAGCGGGTCCCACACTTCCACCATGCACTTGATTATCACCGGCCAGGCGTCGCCGGGGGCAAACAGCAGTCGGTTGGCGTCGCCGGCGGATTGGTCCGCCGTAGGCTCGTCCAGCGGCGGGTCCGGAGGCGGGTCGCGCCAACGCACGCCGCCGTCGGGTCCGGCCCTTAAGTCGGCGGCCATCGCGTACTGAATCCGAAATGCCGAACAGTGGGACAGGGCCCGAAAGTTCCTGGCGTCCACAGGCATGCCGTAGAAGTTCGCGTAGTGGTAGTACAGCGGTTCGTAGATGGCCAGCCGACCCGTGGCGCTGCCGGGATGGCCGTAGTCGACCGTCACGCTGCCGAGGAACTGGCCGTTCTGCCACCACCCCCAGCGGAACTGCCGGGCGGCCTGGTTGCGGATGTCGCGGTCGTAGAGCGCCCCCAGGGAGTACTGCCCGATCGTCCCGGCGACCTCGATGCCCTCCCACGTCGCGCCGCTGGTGCGAAGTTGATGCACCATGAGAAGTTCGTGCCGCATCAGCGCCCAGTCCGTCGCAAACTGGCTGTAGACAGACAGGCCGGCCACCAGGGGCTCGGAGTACGTCCGGTCCTGGAAATACCAGCCCTGGGGGTCGGTCGTGCGCCCGTGTCCATAGAAGACCTTCGACGCCTGGCCGAACACGCGACCGTCGATGCCGCCCTCCGACTCGGCATTGGTCAGGAACATCAGCCAATCGTTGCGGAACGTGCTTTTCCTCTCAACTTCCTGCTGCCTGTGATTGCCGTAGGCCTGCTGCTGCCGGGCGCCCATCACGAGGCATCCCTGATGCTCAATCCGGCTGATGTCCCGGCGAAACGTCTCGGCGAACGTGCTCAGACGAACAGTGGTTTCGGTGTCGCCCTGCGTTTCGCTGATGGCCTCCGTGGAGGTCGAAAAGACGTAGGTCGTCGCCAGCATGATCAGCACCAGCAAGGTCACGGCGACGAGCAACTCGACCAGCGTGAACGCCGGCCGGCTGAGCGACCCCCGCATACCGCGAAACACACGTCGGTGCATCAAACTGCCCTCACGAGTTCATCAGTTCGACAGAATCTTCTCCGCGGCGCTGGACCGTATGAGCATGCCCGTATCGATCTCAAGGGCGAAGTCACGGGCGGTCGACGTGAGGATGCCGACCGCAATCGCCGGGTCACTGATCCCACGAAAGGTCGTGTAGTCGAAGAGTCGGGGCCTTGCGGTCATGGACGGGCCCTCAACGGGGACCCAGTGGCTGCCGCCGCCCTTGTAGCCGTTGCATCGCCACCCGGCAATCGTGAGTTGGTTGGTGTATTTCAACTTGCCGCCGGCGCCGGAGCCGGCAGGATTGTTATTGATATCCGCGTCGGTCACCTTCCCGAAACTGCCCGCAAGCGTCGGATACCATGGACGCGACGGGTCCCCGCTGAAGAAGCAGTCATTGAAGATGACCCTGCCGGTCGGGCCGAACAGCACGACCGGAAACGCAAACCACGTATGGGCCGCATCGAGAAACTCGGGCGGGCCATAGTACGGGCCGCCCGCGTAGAGCGAGCCGGTTCCCGTCGGGCCGATCCAGGTCACCTGCATCTCCGCGGTGCTGACGGTGTATCCGATGCCGTAGGCCCCGACATCCGCCATCGTCACGCGGTAGGGCCCGGGCAATTGCGAAGGAGATGCGCCCTCCACGGCCTTCATGTCATAGGGTTGTCGCTGGGCAAGGTTGTCGGGGTCCAGACTTGTCGACATATTGCGGGCATACACCAGGACGAGTCGTCCGTCGTCCTGGCACCGGATGCCAGCCGCCACCGACTTCTGGACCGCATAGACCCTTGCCGAAAGCAGGGCCGCCCGCAGCGTGTTGTCCGCCTGCGCCGCCTGGCCCGACTGCATGACCGACCGGATCGCAGGCATCGTCACCGCCAACATCGCGGCAATGATGGCGGCGACGACCAGTAGCTCAATGAGCGTGAATCCAACCCGCCGAAACCCTCGGCCGGCGGGGCGTGGCCTGATCTGCGTATCCGACCTCCCTTCGTCGTGGCGACTGCGTGTGAATGCGCCCGTGCGTCTGTTCCTCAGCATACTCGCGTCCCACCGCTGATTTCGTTCAGGGTTTGGCGCACCTGCGATGGCCATTCATCAGGTGCCGTCTTCGACGCTCAACACCAGCACAGACCGGATAGTCTGCCCATCCTTACACGCTATTCGGAAACGCTTCCACCCGAAGAACCCATTTGATCCGTCCTCTGAGCGATCGCATGAACGCCAAAAAGAGAACCCCCTCGGCGAGCGAGAAGGAAGCAAACCCTATCACTACAGCGCAACATAGGCCGTTTTTCGTAGCATGGGCGTCTCGCCAATGATTCTCGGGGCCGTCCCGGCCCCGTAAACCCACGGGCAAGATGCCCGTGCTACGAAGTCGCGATGTAGCGCTATCCAACCGGGTCTTGGCACGCTCCCGGCGGATTGGCCCACCTTCGTCAGCCCTGCGCACCAGCCTCCCGCGATCATCCGGCAGCGATGCAGGAGGCAATTGCGGCCCCGACTGGCCGCTCAGGCCTGCCTACGGCGACGGATGGCCGTGCCGACTATGGTCAGGCCGCCAATCGCCAGGAACGCCATCGTCGCCGGCTCGGGGGCGGTCAAAGCCGACACCTGGTAGTTATCGAACTGGGCGCCGGAGGTGGCCGGACCAGTTCCCAGTGCGTTCTGATAATGCGTGTAGTTGCCGATGCTATCGCCGAGGTTGGCGTAAGGCAGGAAGGTGGCATCGGCAAAAGAAATCTTCAACACGTTGTTCACAAACACATCAATGGTTGCGGCCGTGCCGGCGCCCTTGGTGATCTGCACCTTGTAGGTGTTGAATGTCGTGTCCCAGTTTGTCACGCCGCTCAGGCTCGCCGACCCCTCCAGCACGGCGGCGGCCGTCGAGTCACGACGATATAGCGCAATCTGGCCGTTAATGAGTTTGACGAAGTACCCCGCATAGATGGCATCCGCATTGGTGGTGTCAAACCGGGTGCGGAGCCATCCGCCGGCCAGGATGGGAGAAAGAACCTCAAAACCCGCCCACTTGGTCGTGCTCGACCCCAGGTTCGGGTTGATGTCGACGGAGATGGCCAGCGTCTTGGTGGAATCGTAAACGTAGTAGTCGTCGTGGTCGGCGGCCTGGCGGAGCAGGACCGACGGCCACACGCCCCCGTCCCCGGCTCCGGCGTTCAGAACCCCGCTGGATGCACTCCAATCGCTGCCGAAGTACTTGACCCACCCTGTCGGGGGAGTGCCGGCCGTGCTGAAGGTGTCGCCATCCGGCGTCGGAAGAATCAGGGCCGCCGACGTCGAGCCCACTGCGGCGAATATCAGCGTCGCCGCCATTGCCACGGTCGCAAGAATCCGGTTCATCGCATG
>JAQTVL010000599.1 GCA_028706835.1 Phycisphaerae bacterium
GCATCGGTAAACGCGTCGGCCAGGCCATCGCGGATCGTCTCTGCCGCCTCGGCGCCCAACTCCCCGATGGTCTTGACCTCCCGCTGCATCTGGCGGACGCCGGCACCGAAGCCCTCAAAGAACGAACCGGTCTTTTTGGCCTGGTCAATGGCGAGCTTGTCTTCCTGGTCTTTGATCCATTCGATCACGGCAACGATATCGACGCCCATCTGCACGTACCGTGCCGCCTGCTCGTTGAGCAGGTTCGCACGGGCGGCAAAACTCTCGGCGCTGCGGCTGTCGATCTGGTCGTACATCCTCGCCATCGCGGCGGTGATGTCGTCCGTGGACTTGACCGTCTCGGCCGCCGCCCCGGCGCCGCCCTTCGCACCGATCTTCGAAAGGTCCAGTGGATCGTATTGACCGCCGATGGTCTGCCTCTTCGATTCCAACTCGCGAGCCAGCCGCTCCCGCTCCTGTACGACAACGTCGTTTTCGCGGCGCAGTTGATTTTGAATCACAGCGAGGCGGCCCGGGTCAGTCAACGTCGGGACCTGGCGGTCCTTCATCGCCATCATCGCACCCACGCCGCCGAACGCTACGGCCTTCTTCTGGTCGGCAAACCAATCAAAATATGCCTTGTCCTGCGGCTGTTCGAGAAGGTACCGCTGCCGGGCCTGCTCTGCGATCACGGATTGGCCCGCTTGTCGCTCCAACACACCAGACGCACCAGCCCGCATGCGATCGATCCAGGAGAATCCCTTGCCGATGGTCCCCATGATGCCGATAATGCCCTTGGCCCATGCGGCAAAATCGTCCTGATTGGTTTCGAGGAACTCGGCGAGCTTCTGGAACCCCGCCGCCATCGTCGGAAGCAGCTCGACGCCGATGGCCTCAGCCACGTCGCCGATCCGGTTGCGGGCCTGCTGGATCTGGCCGGTCGATGTCATAGCGCGCTCCTGCGATTGCTGCCAGCCCTCGGCCATTTTGCGTTGGACGATGGCGAGCTGCTCGCCGGCGTCGCTGGTGCTTCGCAGCTCAGGAATGTAGCGGCGCAGAATGGTAAAGTCGCCCTGCAATGCGGTCGACGTATATCGCATCGCCGTGGCGAGGTCCAGATTCAGGGCCGTCGCCAGGCCGCTGGCGCCCTTGGTGACGTCGGCGAGCGCGTCGGAGGTCACGCCCAGGTTGCGGGCGTAGGCCATCTGTTGGAGCACCTCTTCGTCGCCGTGCGTGGTCAGTCGTTGGATCTGGCTGGCATAGTCCTTGAGGCGGTCCATGTTGGACTCGACCTCGTCGCCGGTCGCCCGCAACGCACCGGCCAGCGCCCGCTCGGCGTCCTCCTGCTTCTGCGCCGCCGCGACCAGGCCCTTCATCATCCGCACGACGCCGTAGATGCCGCCGCCCAGACCGGCCATCGCCAGGCCGGTATGGATCATGCGATTGAGGTGCTGCTGAGCACGGCGACTTTCGTTGGCGATGCTGCGCAGCGATTGGCCGGCCCGCTTGCTGTTTCGCTCGAAGGCGGACGACTCCATCGTCAATCGGGCTGTCATGTTCCATATGGACATCAGCGTTTCCTTCGTACCTTTGTCCCGCCGAACATCGCGGCCAGTTGTTCGTTGCGGACCTTCGGGTCCAACGGCTTCGCCGGCGGCTTGCTGACCGGCTGCAGCTCACCGCCGATCGGCTCAATCTTGCGCATCGCCTCGATCTCGGCCATCTGTGTCCTCGTCAGACCGGCAAGCAACTGGTCCGGATGGGGGTATCCGCAGAACCAAGCGAATCGGAACCACCATCGTCGCTCCCGGTCGTGCCGGAGTTTTTTTCCAGTTCCTCGGCCGCCGACTTGGTAAATCCTGTCAGCTCCATCGCCGCCACACCGATGGTGGCGATCGCCGACGGGGCATGGCGTGCGAGATCGTCGGCGTCAAACATCAGATCACCCGTCACCGGATCGACGATCATCTTCGCCGCCAGTTCGATCCACAGTTCCATCAGCGTCACGGCGTCGCCGTCGTCCAGCGAGTCGAATCGAGGACGCCAGCGGTCGAGAAACCGATAGAAATCCAAAGCCCCCATCTCCTGGAGCACCACTACGTCGCCCCACTCGGGCACCTCGACCTCACGCCGCTTGCGGTCGGCGATCTGCGAAACCTTGTCCTTCGTCAATGCCATCGCGTGTCTCCTCTGTCGGTTCTCAGGACGCCGCCCACGTCCAATCGCTTTCGTCGGTGGGCATGATGCTCAGGTTCACGGTGATGCGGTCCTCCGCATCCCCGCCGTTGATGCTCAGATTCGTGATCACCGCCGGATTGGCCGTCAGGTTTGATCCGTCCGCGAAGGCGAACACGGCCTTGATCTCCGCGTCGCCGCGTGCCTGATTGGCCAGGGCCAGCAGCTTGCCGGTGGCGCCGTCGTCGTCGGCGTGACGCGGATCGTAGACGCACGTCACATCAAGCGAGCCGCACGTCGCCAGGCCCAACAGCACCGTCCGCTGGTCGTTGTCGCAATCGGAAAACTCCGGCGTGTTCATCGTGTAGGCCTCGCCGCCCGCACTGATCACCTGGCCGACGAGAAACTCGTCCGGCGTACCGCTCGGATCGCCGGTGACCGTCAAGGTCGAGCCGGCGAGCAGTTGGCTCAGATCGCTCATGGTTGCTCCTTTCGTTGTGCTCTGTGTTTACGGAACTTCTGCCGCCAGCGTCGTCAGCGCCCACGCACCTGCCGTTCCGCCGTCGGTCACCGGCCGGACCGTGAGCGTCATCATGACGCGGTCCTCCTCGCCGCCGGCTGTCGGCAGGCTCAGATTTGTGATCGCCGCCGAGGTCGATTCGAGGTAACTGCCGTCCTCGAAGGTGAACTTGGCGGTGCCCACCGTGCGCGCGGCCGCCTTGGTCTTCAACGTCGTGAAGCTGCCTGTCGTCCCGGTCGGGTCGTAGACCGCCGTGATGGTCATCGCGCCGTAGGCGAACGTACCCACCTTGCGGACGCGGACGTCCTTGTCGCAGTCGCCGAAGTCGGGCGCGTTGCGGCTGAGGATCTCGCCGCTGACGCTCGTCACCTGGCCGACTGTGACGGAATCGAAGATGAACGTCGAGCCGGCCAGCACTTGGGTCAGA
>JAQTVL010000060.1 GCA_028706835.1 Phycisphaerae bacterium
AACGGGCACATCGGCTTCAACGAGCCGGGCAGTTCGCTGGGCTCGCTGACCCGCATCAAGACGCTGACCGACCAGACGATCAAGGACAACGCCCGGTTCTTCGCCAAGCTGGCGGACGTGCCGACGCAGGCGATCACGATGGGCATCGGGACGGTGTTCAAGGCCCGCCGGGTGGTCATGCTGGCCAACGGCGAGAACAAGGCGGAGTGCATCCGCGCCGCCCTGGAAGGCCCGGTCAGTTCGATGTGCCCAGCCAGCGCCCTCCAGTTGCACCGCTGGGCCACCTGCGTGATCGACAAGGCGGCAGCCAGCAAGCTGACGCTGAAGTACGAAGCGTAAGGGAAATGCGGAACGCGGAATTCGGAACGAAGCGGGATGAACACGGATTTCGCGGATTACACTGTCTTCTTCTGATCAGAATTCGCTCGGTGTAATCCGTGTCATCCGTGTTGATCTTCCCTCTTCAATTCCGAATTCCGAATTGACGGCGATCACTGTTCTGAAAGTTGAGATCACCCATGAAACTGGTCATCTTCGAGGACAGTTCCTATTCCAACTTCTTCCCCCTGACTTACCCCCGGCCGGTTTTCGAGTTGCGGTGCGGGGCGTCGTCGCTGGCAGCCAAGATCGAGCGGCAGGTCGGGCAGAGGGCCGACGCCTATCTCTGTCGCGAGTATTTAGCGGAGACGCTTGCGCCTCGCTCAGGCGCGACAAAGATCAACGACCTGGGTTTCATCAAGCCCGGCGAGGAAGTCCTCTTTGTCAACGGCCGAATTCTCGCCAAGAGCGACTGGAAGTTCCCGGTTGAGCCCGGCTGCTTCGGCTGCGAAGGCAAGATCGGCTGGTGGCGGACGAGGGCCGACGTCACGAAGATCAAGACCTATGCCGATTTGCTGGCGGCTGCGGGCACGGAACGCAAGAAGGCGTGTGGCGCGAAGTGCTTCGAGTATATGTGGGAAGTGATGCTCGAAAGCGTTCACGTCATCGCCGACGACTTCAAGGCGGCCGGCAAGAGCGGTGTGCAGTCGCCGCTTCGGCCTGACGTGGCCGTCTACGGCGACAAGACGCTGCTGGCCATCAGCGAGGGCGTTGAGATTCACCCGTTCGTTTGCCTCGACACCCGGAACGGGCCGATCACCATCGAGGCCGGCACGGAGATTCATCCGTTCACCCGCATCGAGGGTCCGTGCTACGTCGGCCCGAAATGCACGATCCTCGGCGCGAAGATTCGCGAAGGCTGCTCGTTCGGCCCGGTCTGCCGCGTCGGAGGCGAGGTCGAGGAGTCGATCATTCACGGCTACTCGAACAAGTATCACGACGGGTTCCTCGGCCACGCCTACGTCTGCGAGTGGGTGAACTTGGGCGCGTTGACCACCAACTCGGACCTGAAGAACGACTACGGCAGTGTCGAGGTCCACGTCAACGGCGGGCTGGTCTCCACCGGGTCGACGAAGGTCGGCAGCATGATCGGCGACCACGTCAAGACATCGATCGGCACGCTGCTGAACACCGGTTCGGTGGTGGGCACGTTCGCGCTGCTGATGGCGATCGGCAAGCCGCTGCCGAAGTTCATCCCGCCGTTCGCGTGGTACCTCGAAGGCGTGATCTGCAAGGGGTTCGGCAAGAAGTCGCTGTTCGAGACAGCCAAGACCGCCATGGGCCGGCGAAAGAAGGAATGGACCGACGCGGACCTCCGGCTGTACGAGACCATCCACAAGCTGACGGATGAGGAGCGAATGGTCTACATCCGCAAGGGCCGCAAGCAGATGGCGGGAAACTAAGCATTCAGCACTCAGCGATCAGCGGTTCGCTTTTCGCCGAGTGCATCGAACGATTGTCCGGCTGATCGCCGAAAGCTGAACGCTGAGAGCTATTCTTCAAGGAGCGAAAGATGACTCGCGACGACGTCGAGAAGAAGGTCAAGGAAATCACCGCCCGCGTGCTGAAGGTGGACATCAACAAGATTGAAACGAAGCACCGCTTCGCCCAGGACCTCGGGGCCGAGTCGATCCAGTCGATCGAGCTGGTGGCGGCCTTCGAGGACGGCTTTGAAATCGAGATGGACGAGGACGAGGCCCTGACGGTGACGGCCGTCGGCCCGGCTGTGGACTACATCTTCAAGGTCGTCCAGGCACAGCACGGGTAAGAGGCCTTCAGCGGTCAGCGTTCAGCGTTCAGCGTTCAGCCATCGAGGGCTGGTTGCTGCGTCTTTCGCTGAGAGCTGATCGCTGACCGCTGACAGCTAACATCAGGAGGCGCCCATGACCTGCTCCAAGTGCAAGCGGTACGAACTGAACGACATCCCCGAGCCCAACCTGATCGAGGACATCTTCGACTACAGCCTGCCGCCGCGGATTACGTTCACCGGGCCGTGGACCGAGGAGGTCAACGGCCAGCCGGTCACGTTCAACCCGGCTGACGCGCTCAAGCGCGAACTGGTCATCACCGACACGACGTTCCGCGACGGCCAGCAGTCGCGCCCGCCATACACCGTCGAGCAGCAGGTGAAGCTCTTCGACTACCTGGCCAAGCTCGGCGGGCCGAAGGGCGTCATCCGGCAGACCGAGTTCTTCCTCTACAGCAAGAACGACCGGGCGGCCCTGGCCAAGTGCCGCGAACTCGGCCACCGGTTCCCGGAGATCACCGGCTGGGTGCGGGCGGACCCCGCGGACTTCAAGCTGGTCAAGGACGCCCAGATCGCCGAGTGCGGCATGTTGACCAGTTCGTCCGACTACCACATCTTCTACAAGCAGAAGCAGACCCGGCGCAAGGCGTTCGACCAGTACGTCGGCTTCGTCGAGGCGGCGCTGGCCATCGGCGTCCGCCCTCGCTGCCACCTCGAAGACGTGACGCGGGCGGACCTCGACGGCTTCGTCATTCCGTTCGTGCGGAAGCTGATGGACATCTCGTCGCAGGTGCCCGAGCAACTCTCGGTCAAGATTCGCCTGTGCGACACGATGGGCTTCGGCCTTAGCTATCCTGGGGCGGCCTCGCCGCGGTCGATCGCCAAGCTCTGCCACCGCATGGTTCACGAGTGCGGCGTGCCGCCGGAACGGCTGGAATGGCACGGCCACAACGATTTCCACAAGGTCCACATCAACGGCACGACGGCCTGGCTGTGCGGCTGCAACGCGCTCAACGCCACGCTGTTCGGCTTCGGCGAACGCACGGGCAACCCGCCGCTGGAGGGCGCCCTGTTCGAGCTGATCGGCCTGCGCGGCGACCTCATGGGCACCCAGCCGGCGCTGCTGACGGAGATGGCCGACTACGTGCGAACGATGGGCCTGCCGATCCCGGCCAACTACCCGTTCGTCGGGCGCGACTTCAACGTGACGCGGGCGGGCATCCACGCCGGCGGCCTGAACCGCAACGAGCGAATCTACAACATCTTCGACACGACGACGCTGCTCGGCCGGGCGCCCAAGGTCGCGATCACCGACAAGACCGGCATCGACGGCGTGGTCAACTGGATCAACGCCACCTTCCGCCTGCCCGAGGGCGAGAAGGTCCGCAAGCTGGACGTGGCGAAGATCGGCCGATGGGTCGTGGACCAGTACGAGTTGCACGCCCGGCTGACGAGCGTGAGCGACGAAGAACTGCTGGCGCTGGTGAAAGAGCACCTGCCGGAAGTGTGGGCGAAGTACGGACGGAACGCGGCGGTGTGAGCGAATCCGTGATTTCAACCAAAGCCCAGGGAATGCATTCCCTGGGCTTTTTGCATCCTCACTTCTCCAGAGCGAAGTAGCGACGCACGATTTCCTGCTGTTCGACCGGGAGTTGCCCAAGGTCCTGACGGCTCTCCTCGCGGCCGGCATTCCAGCGCGGATCAGCGGGCAGAACGACGGCTGACGACGCGACGGGCGGCGGGGCGATGTTGGTGATCGGCGCGGGCGTCGGCGCCGCGGATGCCAGGGCTTCGTCGATAATCCGTAATGCGGCCTCCGCGATCCGCTGGCCCCGGGCGATCGGCTGGACCTGGCGCACAATGGCGGTGACGCTGTCGAGCACAACGTCCCACTGGCCGGCGACGAGTGCATCGGCGGTGCGGTTGAGGCGATCAGCCAACTCGGGATTGGCATCGCGAACCTGGCGGGCGGCCTCGCGAAGCTGAACGGCAAGCTCCGATCGTTCCTGCGGGGAAAGCGACGCCTTCTGCCACTCGCCGACCTTCGCGGCGGCTGCGGCGACGGCTGCCTGCGACGATTGCGCCGGGTCCGCGAGCACCGCGGTCAGCAACTCGCCGGCCCGCTGCCCGCCCAACGCGCCAAGAGCCTCAAGCACCGGCTTGGCTGCGGCGACCTGCGCCTTCAACGCCGTTTTCGGGTCGAGCGGGCCGCCGCCATTGGGGTGCTGCGACATCTGGGCGGCGGCGTCGCGAACGGCGTCGGCCACGGCCGTGTCGCCCTGGCGGTTCGCAACGAGCGCCAACTGCACCAGCGTGTTCGCTGCTTGTTGCCCGGCGGACGCGGAAACGTCGACGACCTGGGGTTCGTTGTCGATCGGCTGGCGGAGGTGAAAACTGATCCACGCCATCAGCCCGGTGGTTGCGAGCAGGATCGGCAGCAGCGCCCAGACACGGGCCGGGATTCGCCACGCCGAGACTTGTCGGAACGGCTCGACTGCCGCGGCGAGCGTCTCGGCCCGGGCGACGACCGCCGCCTCGACCTCGCCCAGCGGTTGCGGCGAGCGGGCCAACTCGGCGGCTGTGTGCAGCAGCAGGTGGGAGCCTGCCTCCGCGTCCAGCCACCGGAGCACGCGGCTGCCGACTCGCGACAGCGAGAACGCCGCGACCGCCGTCGCGGTGACGATCAGGGGCGCACACGCCCGGGCGATGCCGACGGCCAGGTCGTTCGGCCCGGCGGCCCAGTCGCCCACCAGCCGGGGCAGCAGCGTCCACCCGAACGCCCAGCCGGCGAGGATAAGCGCGAACATTTCGGTCCGCAGCCAGCCGATCGGCTTCCGGCTGGTCAGGAGGAACAGCGCCGTCATGATGGGCAGAAGTGCGATCAGGCCGGCGATTCGCACAGGCGTTCGCCATCCGGCGGCGACAACGGCCGGCGCGGCCACGCCGGCGGCCCATGCGCCAAGCGAGAGGACAAGGAATGCCTCGGCTGCGCGAGCGAGCAGCACGCGGTCGCGCCAGCGGCGGGCGAGGCGATCGAGATGCGGGGTTGCAGTGTTCATCTGCCAATCATCGTAACGCGGGAAACAGGATTTCACTACAGGGTTGGGCTGCCCGGCGGGCGGAGGCTCAGAAGGATTTTCGCTGGCGTGCGGAGGGGATGTTCAGCGCCTTGCGGTATTTCGCGACGGTGCGGCGGGCCAGGACGATGCCGTCCGCCTTCAGCTTGTCCACGATCTCGTCGTCGCTGAGCGGGGTGGCCTTGTCCTCATGGCCGATGAGTTCCTGCATCTTCACCTTGACGGCCCCCCAGCTCATCGAGTCGCCGTCCTGCGTCGCGACGCCGGCGCTGAAGAACTGCCGCAGCGGACAAATGCCCTGCGGGCACTGCATCCACTTGTCGGACACGGCCCGCGACACCGTGGCCAGGTGAATGCCGACGCGGCTGGCCACCGCGGCCATCGGCAGCGGCTTGAGGTGCTTCGGCCCGTTATCGAAAAAGTCCTTCTGGAAGTGTACGATCGCCTCGGTCACTCGCAGCAGCGTCGAACGGCGCTGTTCGAGGGAATCGAGCAGCCAGCGGGCGGATTGGATGTTCTTCTTGATGAAGTCCCGCGTCTTCGGGTCGAGCTTGTTGCTGCGGAGCATCCGCCGGTAAATGTGGTTGATGTAGAGCGAGGGCTCATTGCCCGACGCCAGCCGAACCACGTAGCCGTCGCCGCTCTCGTTGTAGTCCACGACGACATCGGGCACGACGTAGGGCACCTTGTCCTGGCCGATGCGCTGGCCCGGGCGCGGGTCGAATCGGTGGAGGTACTGGATGGCTTCGCGGACGTCGTCGAGCGTGACATCCTGCGCCTTGGCGATCGCGGGAAGGCGATTGGCCTCGATATCCTTCAGGTGATCCTCGGCCACCCGGCGGGCCAGGTTGTGGATGGGCAGCGGGTCAACGACGGCGTCCATCTGGAGGAGCAGGCACTCCTGGAGGTCGCGGGCGCCGACGCCCGGCGGGTCCATCGCCTGAACCAGGAGCAACGCGCGGTGCAACTGCTCCTGTGTGACCGGCTCGCGGCCGCGGTGGGCCAGGTCCTCCATCTCCACCCGCAGGTAGCCGTCGTCCTCGAGGTTGTTGACGATCAGTTGCCCGGCCCGCCTGACGTCCGGGTCCGCGTCGATCAGGGTCCACTGGAGCGTCAGGTATTCGTGCAGCGACATGCCCCGCGCAGCCGTGTTGGCCATCGCGTCCAGTTTGTGGTCGCGGTCGTCCTCAAACACGCCGCGGAAGCTGCCGCCGTGTGCCCCGACGTAGTAGTCGTCGAAGTCGCCGTCGTCGGCGATCTCCGCCAGCCGCTCAAAATCTTCCTTCCGGCTGCGGTCGGTGCCGATGACCAGGTCCTTCTGGCGGACCTCGACCTGCTGCGGGTTCTCGGCGGGCTCGTCGGATCGCTCGGTGTTCGGCTGGTCGGGGTCGTTCTCCAGCATCTCCAGGACGGGGTTGGAAATCAACTCCTGCTCGATGCGCTCCTGCAACGCCATCAGCGGCAGTTGCAGGATCTCCATCGACTGGATCATCCGCGGCGCAAGCTTCATCCGCTGCTCGAGCCGCATGTGTTGTTCAGTGTCCAGCCGCATGCATCAACCCATTTTCTGCCGGCCGCTGATCGCGTCAGCCAGCATGCTCTTGTTCGCGTATTCCAACTGCGAGCCCGACGGCAGCCCACGGGCCAACCGGGTCACCTGCACGCCTTCCCGCCCGGCCAGCAGTGACGCGATGAGCAACGCCGTGCCGTCGCCCTCGATCGTCGGGTTCGTCCCGAGGATGACCTCGCGGACGCCTTCGGATTCCACCCGGCGGAGGAGCGGGTCGATCGTCAGGTCCGCCGGCTCGACGCCCTCCAGGGGGGCCAGGTGGCCCATCAATACATGATACACGCCCCGGAACGTGCCAGTCGACTCGATGTTCATCAGGTCCTTCGGCTGCTCGACCACGCAGATCGTCCGGGCGTCGCGGGCGGGGTCCGAGCAGATGGGGCACGGGTCCGCCTCGGTCAGATTGTAGCACCGCGAGCAATGCCGCGTCCGCGTCTTCAGGTCGCGAATCGCATCCGCCAGCCGCATCGCGTCGTCCGTCTTTGCCTTGAGCAGATGAAAGGCGATTCGCTCTGCCGACCGCGCCCCGATGCCGGGCAACCGGCCGAGTTCCGCGATCAGGCGTTCCATCGTCTGCGTGTATCCGCTCATCGTATCAGCATTTCCATCGACCGGTTACGCACCGACCTTAAGCAGCCATTCGAGTCATGGCCGAGATTCTCCGCCGGGGCGGCGCTCGACGCTGACCGGCTGGGCGTTGAACATATCCATCATCTGGCGGATCATCGGGTCCGCGATGATCTGCTCAACTTCCTTCTGGCTCAGCCGCTGGGCCGGCATTGCACCCGGCGGGGCGGATTGCCCGGCGGCCTCCGGGGATAAGCCGCCGTTCGCGCGGGCCGGCCCGGCGGCTGCGGTCCCGCCTCGCGCCGGCGCCGACTGTGCTTCCTGCTCGATCCACTGAACGTCGATGGTGCGATCGAGCAGCCGGCTGAGCACCGAGCAAAGTTGGCCCTGGCGGCGCGGGTCCGACAGCAGGCGAACGATGGTCGGCTGCGCGGACAGTTTCAGCGTGTTTCCCTCGGCCCCGACGAGCGAGGCGAGCATGAGCGGGCCGGACAGGATGAGCAGTCCGGGCTGGTTCATGCGGGCGAGGATCTGCTTCCACAGGTCGTCGCCGGCGACGGCCTCCAGGTCCGTGCCCATCGGGACGATCGGCGGGCCGAGGTCGCCGTTGGGAACCGGGGCGCTCTGGCCTTCCGCCGGCGGCTTGGCGGCGATCGGGGCCGCTGCGGCGGGGCTAACGGGCGCTACCGCGGCCGAAGGTTTTTTTTTTGCGTCGTCGCCGACGCTGGGGGAAACGGCGCCCGGCGGCGGAGAACCGCGCCCACCGCCGCTCTCCATGCGATCCAGCAGGTCGGCGGTGTCAGCGAATTGGTCGAGCAGGGCCAGGCGGACCATTGCGGCGTCGATCAACGCACGCGCCGCGGTCGTCGTCTGGCGGACCGACTGGCGAAGCTGCTCGAGCACCTCGATCAGGTAGACCAGCGTCATGGGGTTGAACCGCCCCGCCTGCTGGGCCAGGCGGGCCCGCTCGCCGGAGGCGACATCCAGGAATGAGCAGTCGGGCCCGACGACGCCGAGCAGCATCAGCCGGCGAAGGTGCTCGATGAGCGAGACGACGAACTGCTCAGGCGCGAAGCCCGAGGCCAGCAGTTGGTCCGTGCGGGCGAGGGCGTCGGCCGGTTTGCCGCCGGCGAAGGCGTCGGCCAGCGCGATCATCTGGTCGGCAGCCGGTTCGCCAAGCAGATAATCGACCTGCTCTTCGGTGACTTTCTCCGCGCCCATCGCGAGCAGTTGGTCCATCAGGCTGAGGGCGTCGCGCATCGAGCCGCGCCCGGCGCGGGCGACGCGCAGCACGACCTCGTCGCTCGCCTGAATCTTCTCGGCCTTGAGTATCTCGGTCAGCCGGGCGGCGATCTCCTGCGTCGGGATCAGGCGGAAGTGGAACTCCTGGCACCGGGACAGGATGGTCTGCGGTACCTTGTGCGATTCGGTGGTGGCGAAGATGAACTTAACGTGGCTGGGCGGCTCTTCGAGCGTCTTGAGCAGTGCGTTGAAGGCGTCTTTGCTGAGCTGATGCACTTCGTCGATGATGTATATCTTGTACGGCGAACGGGCCGGGCGATAGATGGCGTTGGACCGCAGGGTCTTGATGTCGTCGATGCCGCGGTTGGACGCGCCGTCGATTTCGATCACGTCGATGTCTTCGCCGGCGGCGATGGCCTTGCAGCGGTCGCACGTGCCGCACGGCTTGGGCGTGGGCCCCTTTTCGCAGTTGAGCGCCTTGGCCAGGATGCGTGCGGTGGACGTCTTGCCGACGCCGCGGGTGCCGCAGAACAGATAGGCGTGTGCGACGCGATTGGTCTCGATCGCGTTCTTAAGCGTCCGCGCGATCGGCTCCTGACCGACGAGGTCATCGAAGTCTTTCGAGCGGTATCGACGGGCTAGAACGGTGTAGCTCATCACGGCATCCCTGCGCCGGTTCGGCGTGTGCATCTTAACAGTGCCGGCGGGAAAAAAGAAGTGGTCAGTGGTCAGTGGCCAGTGATCAGCAAAACAGGCGGACCGCAGCCGCTGTTACTGACCACTGACAACTGTCCACTGACCACTGGTCTTCAAGAAAAGGCCGTGCACCCTTCGTCGCCAGACGCATACACGACATGGTTCGGTCGGTGGCTCGGGTCAGGTGACCCTACGGCACATGAGGCTGACCGCTTATGGCTGCTTCCTTCCGGACCTGACCAGGTTCACAGCGCCTCATTGCATAGGACCCGACCGTCAACGCCCCGTGTCGACCCAGAGGCCGGGCACGCGCCCGTCTCGGTTGGGAATTCCGCCCTGCTGTAGCGGATTGCAGGTGCAGGGCACCGCTAACGCCCCGCCTAGCACGGCCGAAGGCATCTTACCGAAACGGCGGGCCGAACGCCAGCGTGAGTTTCAGAATCGCGAAACAAGGGCCAAGTGGCGGGCCGAACTTGCCGTGGGGATGATCTCCGCGCTGGGAGGCCGTGACGGGTCAGACCCTTCGGGGCACAGGGGGAGTCATGTCATTTCGCTGGCGGTTTGGAGGACGTCGTCCGCTTGGCGTGCCACGCCTCCCACTCCGCCCACGTGCCGAATCGTCTATCCGTGCAGTGCTGCAACGTCCAGGCGATCCACCCCTGAGCTCGCGAAGCGTGTTCACTCTTTATCAGGCCGCGCTTCTCGCGCTCCAGTACGTCGCGTCGGGCAGTGAAAAGCACGTCGATCGCAGGGTCGCCGAACCCGCCTATCGCGAGCGAAACGACTGTCAGTCGCCGAGCGTTCCATCGCGGGTCGCACTCGACGATCAGCCTCATGGCTCGATCCGTCGGGGTGCTACCGCGTCCGACCCCGCCGCGTCCCTGCCTCGCCAGTACCACTTCAGCCGTGTCGGTGGTGTATTCGGAACCACAGATCAGCTCGCTGACCAGCGGACGAATCGCAGGCCGCCCGATCCGCTGGAGCACCGCGACCACCTGCGCGTTCGTGCCGTCATCCCAGCCCAGCATCGACAGCAGGACGGGAATCGCCGGCGCCGCCTGCTCGCCCCTGGCTGCGATCGACTGGAGAGCCTCGGCCTGATCAGCGTTTCTGTGCGAATACAGCGCCTCGATCTGAGGGTGCAGGTCCGACGGGACGCGGCCTTCCGCCTCATCGCGCGACATCGCGGGCCTGACTGACGAGCACGACGCCAACAGTGATAGGGCCAGGCCAAGTGAGACGCGGCACGCGCAGAGGCGCAGGAACTGGACGTTGGTCGCCGATTGCGGATTTGTGAGTAGCTGGCGCGTCACGGCGTCTGCGGCCTCATTGATGGAGTAATTGGCTTTCCAAGACCTCTGGGCTCGCCCTTGCTCGCCCGAATGATAGCCTCACGCATACTCTCGCGTTCCTGTGGGTCCGGCAAGCCGACAGCCTCGACATCGAGGGCCTGTTTCACAGCCCGGTAGAGGCCCTCGTGATCTCGTGGACGTAGATTGTGCTTGCGGTCGCTTTCACAGAGGGTCATTCCGATGGTGTCCCATGATGCGGTCGGCGGATGCGGCATGGTAAGATTCCCGTCTGGCAACCGCTCCACCTGGCCGCCGCCTGCAAAGAAGAGATTCTGCCGAACATCGATTTCAAGCCTCAATCCGTTTACATTGCTCGCCGTATCCGGGATCCCGATCTTCCGCCTGGCCGCCATTATTTCAGGAACGGGTGCGACGTTCAACAACCCGATCTTCCGCAAGCCGGCCTGCACTCGCAACGCAGGCAGGAGTTTGGGCGTTCCCGGCCCAAACGGGGGATCGCCCGCGGAATGGTAGTTCACGCTAACCGAGTTGATCCTCCTGGACACAATCATGGCGTGGATCACACGGGCGTATGCCTGATTGGCGGCATCAGCAACCGCCTGATCCCGCGACCAGAAGGCGTGGGACAACTGTCGTAGATTACCCTCCGCCTCCCACCGTCGAACGTCAGCACGGTTGGGGCCGCAACCGGCTATGGAAAGAACCAGGACCGTGCAGGCAACCGCGTAGAGCAACTTTGTTCTCGTCATGAATCTATCCCTCTCGACCCGTCTTTCACCGAGTCACCGGGTTGAAGTCGAGCGTCTTGCCCACGGAACTTCCGAACACGGCAACGGGCAACGGGCCAAGCCGCTGTCCGTCCAGGTCGATGAACACCTCACGTGTCGTGCTGGGCGGCACCCATTGACCCGCGACCGGCACGCCATCCGGGGAGAGGGCCTTCGGGCCGGCCGGGGTGATGGTGGCCGTTCGCGTCTCGGAGGAATCGTAACTCCCGGAGCAGACTTCCTCGTGGGCCGGGCGGTGCGTAACGATAATCTCTACGGCCAAACCGGTCGGTTCATGCGTCCACAGGGAAGCCTCCTTCAGGGCTGCCGTAACCCCTTCCAGGCGCTGGTCGGTTATCTTCTGTCGTGTTGGTCCAATCCACTTCTCCTCGATTCCCGACCGGCCGGTCATCATCGATGCCTTGAAGGCGGAATTCCACCGATAGCTGTCGAGGGCCAGTTCGAGACGGCATACCTTACGGGCGACCAACAGCGCTCGCAAATGGCGCAGCGCCGGCTCCTCTGCCTCGGGCCGCGCATAGTCCCGCCAAGCCCGCACCAACTGCTTCATGTTGCCGTCGCGGTCCCACTTTGCGATGATAGGTCGCATGGCGGCCACGGCCTTGTCATGGACTTCTTTGTTGGCGCATTCCCTGGCCAGAGATCCCAGAGCGGGAGCGTTCTCGCGGGCCGCTGCTTCGCGGAGATAGAGGTCCACCAGACGGCGCGTGACCGCAGTCTCGGAATCAGCCGCAGCCGGCGTCCACCGCCGTCGCGCATCGACCTCGCGACGCATCATGTCCAAGAATTGGCGGAAGGTTGTCGGCTCACCCGTCTGGGTGGCCCACCGTGAGAGGACACGTTCGCTGGCGGCGGCCGCATGTTGTCGGGTGGATTGCGACAGCGGCGGAAACATATGTTCCGCTTGGTAGAGCACCAGTATCATAGCTGAACCCGCGCTGCCCGCTCTTTCGTGCTGCTCGATCTGTTCCGGAAGAACGCACCCGCCGATGCCTGGCATGATGGCAAACGTCAAGGCGATGACCGGCATGCATAACCGGTTGCGATTCCGCACGCTGATTCGCTGCAGCAGACCCATAGGTGTCCTCTGCATTTTGCATGTGACGACGG
>JAQTVL010000600.1 GCA_028706835.1 Phycisphaerae bacterium
CATCGAGAACGGCTGTCAGTACGGGAATAACCCGGCCAGCGTCCTTGCGAAAGTAGGCCTTGCCATATCCCAGGCGCTGGATGGCCTGATGTCGCTGCTTCAAATCTTCGGACTTCATCTGCGACAGGAGTTGCGTGACCGTCTGGCCGTCGGCGTCCTTGGCTTCCGACGCAGCGGCGGCCGGTTGAGTGTCGGGGGCAACGCCCGCACTGGCTCGCGCCGTTGTCACCCCAAGGAAAAGCCCCAACGCGACCAGTAGTTTTGTGGACATGGCATCCCTCCCAAAGTGAGCCCGACCATACCGCCGTCAGTATAGACGATCAACGTTCGTGGTTGTTCCACACGATTACTTTGCCCCGATCGCAATCAACCTTGGCGTGTGCCGTGTCAATCGCCCCGGTTTCGGACCCGCGAACAGGCGGATGTCGCGGAAGCCCGCGGCCTTCAGCATCGCCCGCATCTCGGCGCCCGTGTAGACCCGCAGCGAAAGTTGGTGCGTCTCGGTCTTGCCACCAGCCCACATTGTCCAGCGGTCGCGGCATCGGCGGGCCTTCGGGTCCCAGTGGGCTTCATGCACGATGTGGATGCCGCCCTTGGTTTCCTCGAACCGGCCGTGCAGGTGCGACACGTACCACGACGCGTTCATCGTCTCGACGGCGAACTGTCCGCCCGGGCGCAGCGCCCGGTGAATGCGTCGGCAGAACGCGAGATTGTCGGCGTCGGAAAAGTACCCGATGCTGGTGAACCAGTTGAACGCGGCGTCGAACTCGCCGTCGAACGCGATGTCGCGCATGTCGCGCTGGACGAAGCGAACGTCCAGCCGCTCCTGCCGGGCGGATCGCCGCGCGGTGCGGATGTAGCCGGGCATGAGGTCCACACCGGTCATTGCGAGGCCCATCTTCGCCAGCGGGATCGTCAGCCGGCCCTGTCCGCAGGGGATGTCCAGGACGCGCTGTCCGCGTCGCAATCGCAGTAGCGACTTGATCCGGCGTGCCTGGACCAGGGATCGTTCGGCGTCGTAGCTGGCGGCGAGCACGCGGGAGTAAAGCCCGCCGAAGAAGGGCGTGAACCAGTCGGCGTTTCGGGTCATGCGCGTGTCACTTCAACTGCTGTAGCAGTTGCCGCAGGAATCCGTTGAGCACCGGCGCGGGCACGGACGCGACCCGCGGGTCGCGGGCCGGGTCGGCTTGAACCTGGCTGATCGCCGCCCTGGCCGCCTTCGGATCCGCAAGCAACTGCTTGACCACCGCGTCGGCCATATCCAGCCGGCCCCGGGTCATGTGGCTGAGGTAGGCGAGGACCATTTCGCGCAGGTTGCCCGCGGCGCTCGGCTGGGGGACTTCGGGCAGGGCGATGCCGCCCTCGCCGTGGGGGTCGTCGATGTTCGGCGGCGGTTCCTTGGACTCGTCGCGGCGGGCCTGGGCGGCCAGCAGGTCGTGCTCGCGGCGAAGCGAGTCCTCGACCAGTTGCTTGCGGCGTCGCTCCTCTTCGTCATCCAGCGGGGCCAGGCCGAGTTCGTCGGCCTGGGCGGCGGGCACGTAGACGGTTTCCTTGCACGATGGGCATCGGCCTTTCTTGCCGCCGGCGTCGTCGGGGGCCGAGATGCTCTTGCCGCAATGCTCGCAGTGGAACTTGATGGGCATGATCGGTCCTCGCTCGTCGCGGTCGGTTCACCCAGGAGCACGTTGATGTCAGCATCGATAGTAACCGGCAGCCGCGGGCGATTCAACCTGGAGTTGACCCTGGAGTTGACCCGGCAGAGCAGGGCAGAAGCATGTGGAATCGTTCTGGCGGGCGACGCTTCCCGGCGTGGGTTGCTGGGGATCGGACGGGTGTGACAATGCCCTGCGGCAACATTAATCCTTTGCTGTTTGTGGAGTGCGGTAGCGCAGCTACCGCTTTGGAGGGCAGGCGCGGCGTTGCACGACCCAAAGCGGTAGCTACGCTACCGCACTCCACAAAAGGACGGATTGGCAGGCATGCCACCAACTTCTGCCGCACCCGACCTGACAGTGCAACCTAACATTTACTTGACAAACCGAAAACCTGTGGCATTAATTTGGCTCGCCGCCTCGGCTGGTGGCTGTGGCGGCGGTGTGTACGGTGTCCGCTCGGCAGCCACGGGACGTAGAATCGAGTGACGATGCAACCCTGCAACCTTGCAACCTTGCTCGCAAGTGCTTATCTGGCAATGGCTTAGAAAGGTTGCAGCGGGCGGGGCGTGCAACCTTCGGAAATCATGTCGTAAGTCGTTTCTAAATCTGCACTTCCAGAAGGTTTCAAGGATTCTTTGTCTTGCGGGGCGGCGGCTAGCGCTCCGGGTTCCGCTTGTCCTGGAACGGGTGCTTGCGCTTGTGGTGCGATCGCGGGGTTGTGTCGCCCTGCTCCTTGCCGATCGCCCGGCGGGACCGCTCGCGGACCATCAGGCGGAGGGGGACTTCCTTGAACGGCAGCATCTCGCGCAGGCGGTTGATGACGAACCGCTCGAACGCGCCGCTTGCCTTGCGCAGGCTGTTGACGAACAGGACGATCGTCGGCGGCCGGATGCCGACCTGGGTGGCGTAGTAGATCTTGGCCGGCCCGCCGTGCGTGCCCCCCGTGCCGCCGGGGCCGCGCTCGCCGGAAATCTTCTCGATGAAGTCGTTGAGCTGCCCGGTCGTCACACGCGTGGACGCCTGCTTGAATAGATTGGCGGCCAGGTCCAGCACGCCCTGCACGTTCCGCTGTTCGGTCGCGGTGGTGACGGCCACGGGGGCGTAGTCGAGGCCGGGCAGCACCTGTTCGAGATAGTCGGCGTAGTCCCCGCTGGTCGCGCGGTCGCTGACCAGGTCGAACTTGTTGATGACCAGGATCACCGGCTTGAACTGCTCGGCGATGTAGTGGCCGAGTTGCTTGTCGACGATGCTGATCGGCTCGGTGGCGTCGATCATCAGCAGCACGACATCGGCCCGGCGGATGGACCGCTCGGCCCGGTTGAGGCTGTAGAACTCGATGTCGCCTTTTCGGCTGCTGCGTTTGCGGACGCCGGCGGTGTCGATGGCGACGAACGTCTTGCCGGCCTTGATGAACCGCACGTCGACCGCCTCGCGGGTGGGGCC
>JAQTVL010000601.1 GCA_028706835.1 Phycisphaerae bacterium
ACCTTAGGTTCCGGGTGCGGATTCCTCCCTCCCCGTCACTCCGTCTCTCCGTTGCGACCGCGAATGTATTCCAGCAACTCCACCGGCGCCCGCGGGCGATTCAGCGGCGCGATGATGTACAACCCGTCCGCACACCCGCGGAACGCGTCGATCAGTTCCTTCGCAATCGCAATCCCCTCCGCCGCCATCCGTACCCGATCCGGCGATGCGCTCGCCATCCGCCGGCGGACCTCGTCGGCGATGCTGATGCCCGGGAACTCGTTGTGCAGGAACTCCGCGTTTCGGCTGCTCACCAGCGGGTAGATCCCCGCGAAGATCGGGATCGTCACGCCGGCTGCACGGGCCGCCTCGCACGCCCGCCGCATCGTGGCTGCGTCGAACACCGCCTGCGTCATCACGAAATCCGCCCCCTGCTCCGCCTTCCGCCGCAGCCGCTCCACCTCCGATGCCAGGTTCCGCGCGTTCGGGTTGAACGCCACGCCGACGTGAAACGCGGTCGGCTGGCCGATCAATTGGCCGGAGTGGTTGTGCCCGCCGTTCAGCCTGGCAATCAGGTTCACGAGCTTGATGCTGTTGAGGTTGTAGACGCTGGTAGCGTCGGGGTGGTCGCCGAGCTTCGCGGGGTCGCCGGTCACGGCCAGGATCGAGCGGATGCCCAGCGCGTGGGCGCCCAGCAACAGCGACTGCATGCCGATCAGGTTGCGGTCGCGGCAGGCCAGGTGGCAGATCACCGGGATGTCGAGTTCGCGCTCCAGGATCGAGCCGACGACCATGCCGTCCATTCGCAGCGTGCCGAGCGGCGAGTCGCCGACGGTGACAGCATCGGCCCCAGCCTCCTTGAGTGCCCGCGCCCCGCGCAGCAGCCGCTGCATGTCCGTGCCGCGAGGCGGATCCATCTCCACCAGTACGACGGTCCGCTCGCGCAACCGGGCGAGGAAATCCGGCATCGGCCGGGGCGGGGCCGTCGCCAGTTTCGCCTCGCCGGGCGCCAACGCGCGGGCAAACCGCCGGCCGGGCTTCAGGCCCCGAATGCGCTCCGCCATCGCGGCGATGTCGGCTGCCCTCGTGCCACAGCACCCGCCGACAAGACTAGCGCCCGCGTGGACCATCCGCTCAGCGGCGTCCGCGAAATACTCCGGGCTCATCAGGTAGAGCGACCGCCCTGCCACCTGCTCCGGCATACCGGCGTTGGCGAACGCGCTCAGCGGGGCGTCGATGCACTGGCCGAGATACTCGATCGCACGCAGCACCTTCGCGACGCCCCGGCCGCAGTTGGTGCCGACGACATCCGCGCCTAGCGCGATCAGCGACCGCAGGGCCAAACTCGCCTCGCTGCCGTCCGGCGCCCGCCGACCGTCCGGGAACGTCATCTGGGCGACCACGGGCAGGTCGCAGGATTCCTTGGCGACCGTCAGCGCGAGTTGGATTTGGCGCAGGTCGGTAAACGTTTCGAGGATCAGCAGGTCCGCGCCCGCCTCAGCCAGCGCGACGATCTGTTCGCGATACGTCTCGCGGATGTCCGCTTCGGACAACTCGTCCAGCCCCGCGTCGCCCGCCGTCGGCGGAACCGGGCCGACGCCGCCCGCGACAAACGCGCGTTGGCCCGCGACCTCGCGCGCCAACGCCACCGCCGCCCGGTTGATCTCCGCAACGCGGTCCGCCAACTCGAACGGGGCGAGCTTGACGCGATTGGCGGAGAAGGCGTTGGTCTCGATCAGTTCCGCGCCGGCATCGAGATACTCGCGATGGACCTGCCGCACCAGCCCCGGCTGGGTGATGTTCAGGTGGTCGTAATTGACGCCCAGCGGCACGCCGAGTTCGTACAGGCGCGAGCCCATCGCGCCGTCGCCGATGACGACTCGCTCGCCCAGCCTGGCCAGGAATTCCTTGCCGCGACCCGCCATGCCTGCTCCTCAGCCTTCCAGCACCCGCCGCAGCGCCGCCACACGGGCGCCGCCGCGTTCACGCACCGCTGATTCTAGCAACTCCGCCTGCCGCGCGGCGAACAGCCCCGGCGCGGCCGGCTGGAAGCTCGGCACGCGCAGCAGTTCATGCACCGCCCGAACCAGGTCCGCGACGCCCGCGCCGGTGGCCGCGCTCACGTCAATCACACGCTCCGCCAGCCGCAATTCCGTGGCGTTCCACGCACGCGCCTGGTCGGATTTGTTCACCACCACAATCGCCGGCCCAAGACTCGCCAGCCGGGTGAGCACGGCGACATCGCGGTCGCCGGGGCGGCACGTTCGGTCGAGCACGATCAGGCGGACGTCAGCCGACCGCACCACCGGCTCCGCCAGCGTCGCCGCCTGCGATTCCAGTTCGCCCCCGGCCGCGCGAACACCGGCGGTGTCGATCAACTCGGCCGGCAAGCCATCCAGCCCCGCCCACCGCCAGACGTAATCGCGCGTCGTGCCGGGTTGCTCCGACACGATCGCCGCCTCCGTCCCCGCGAGTGCATTGAACAGCGTCGATTTGCCCGCGTTCGCGGGTCCGACGATCGCAACCCGCACCCCGTCGATCGCGCGCCGGCGTGCGGGATACTCCGCGAGCAACTCGCCCAATTGCTCGGCGTCCGACTTGTCGTTTCGCGATGCGTCTTCGCACATCGCTTCCAGTCGCGCCGCCAGCCCCGCCCCGAACTGCCCCACGATCCAGTTCGCCGCCGCCCGCGTCCGCGCCCGCGGCAGCGCCAGTTCGACATCCGCCCACAGCGCCGGATTCGGGATGCCCTCCGCCCGCGCAATCAGCAGCGACTGCCGCCACAACTCCTCGCGATCCGCCGCCACGCCCGCGTCCAGCCGCCGCGCCCCCAGCGACTGACAGGCCGCCAACACCCGCTGCACGCTCCGCACGCCGCCGTGCAGCGTCAATTCCGCCCCCAACCCGCCCGGCAGGACGCGAACAATCGCCTGGTCGATCGTCTCGCCGGTCCCCGGATCGACCACGCGCACCAGCGTCATCCGATCCGCCGTCGCCGGCAGCCCCCCCGCCCGCTCCGGCACGGCCAGTTTGCCCAGCAGCCACAGAGCCCCGCCGCCAAACACCCGCACCGCCGCCAAGCCGCCCGGCCCCAGGGGCTCAAGCA
>JAQTVL010000602.1 GCA_028706835.1 Phycisphaerae bacterium
CGCAGCAGCCAG
The DNA here is from genome assembly GCA_028706835.1 of Phycisphaerae bacterium. Lineage (GTDB taxonomy): Bacteria > Planctomycetota > Phycisphaerae > JAJVII01 > JAJVII01 > STB-87. The sequence continues at coordinate 13 of JAQTVL010000602.1, forward strand.
CGCACAGGCCGCCGGCCCAGCCAGTCTTCCAGCGGGTGGTGGTAGTCAAGGTACGTGGTCCGGTTGGCCTGGCCGTCCGCCAGGAACCGCGACTGTCTGGCGTATTCGAGCGAACTGACCCGCCCGTCGTCGCCCCGCCCAGCCGACTTGTCCCGGTTTTCGCTGCGCGGCGCATCGGCTGAATACACGACGCCCAGCTTGGCCGCGGTCGTGTGCGACGGCGCGGCCAGCCCCTCGCCGCCCGCGCCGGCCAGCCCGCACTTGTTCTCAAACACCATCGGCTACTTCCTCGCGGGCGCTGCTTTGCGTCGGCTCGCCGTCCTGGCCGCGGCGACGGCGATACTCCTCGCTGCTGCACGCGTGGATTCGCTCAACGAAGGGCCGGTACGTCGGGCCGCCGTTGATCGTGCAGAACGGGTAAATCCCGTCCGGCGTCGAGTACTGGATCACGCAGCGGCGGACGCGCTCCACGTCGTAGTTGTAGCGGTCCATGAAGTGCATGCCAGCAGCCATCAGCGTCTTGTAGCTCTTCCGTTCGCCGGCCCCGCGGCCCTTGGCCTTGTTCGTCAGCCCCTGCAACGCGCGGATGAACGTCCACGGCTTGATGTCGGTCTTGAAGAACTGACGCCAGTTGTAGTGCTTGATGAACGTCCACGCGATGCGTGCCAGGTCGCGGCCGTTCGCCCTGGCGATCTGCTCCGGCTGCGTCCGCCGCGCCTGGATGCCCGCCGCCTGCCGGTTGAAGTCGTCCATGATCCGATACATGTCGAACAACTGCGGCATCGGGATCGCCTGCTTTTCCGGCGTGACGAAAAAATACGTCCCGAACGCGCAATCGCTGTGGCAGCTTGCGCGGATCTTGCTCTTGCCGTCGATGCACTCCATGATCCGCGACAGCGGCGTGAGCATTCCCAGCGGCCAGAAGTCCCGCTTCAAGTCCGCCCCGCTGACGGCCGCCACGTCCTTCGCCAGGTCGCCCAGCGTGTAGCGCTGCGCCTCCAGGTCGCGAACGTCGATCCGCCCCGTGAACGCCACCGGCTGATAGCTGATCGCGCTGATCGCCTCGATGTTGTCCACCGCGAACCGGAAGATCGCCTTCACCTGGTCGTCGTTGAAGCCCTTGATGATCGTCGGCACGAGCACGATCTTCAGCCCCGTCCGCCGACAGTTCTCCACGCAGGCCAGCTTCTTTTCCATCAGCGCCTGGCCGCGGGTCTTGCGGTAGAAGTCGTCGCTCACGCCGTCGAACTGGAGATACAGCGTGTGCAGCCCCGCCTCGGCTGCCCGCTCGGCGAACTCGGGCTCAGCCATCTTGATGCCGTTGGTCGCGATCTGGATGTGCGAGAAGCCGGTCCCGTGCGCATGCCGGACAATGCGGTGAAATTCCGGGTGGATCGTCGGCTCGCCGCCGGTGAACTGGATCGCCGTCGCGGGGTATGGCTGCTGCTTCCGCAGCGCCGCGAGCATCTCGGCGACCATCGCAAAGTCCGGCTCGGAGACGTAGCCCGACTGGTTCGCGTTGGCGAAGCACACGGGGCAGTTCAGGTTGCACCGGTTCGACAGGTCGATCTGCGCGAGGCAACTGGCCGACAGGTGCTGGTTGCACAAGCCGCAATCGGTCGGGCATCGCCGGGCGTGGCGGACCTGCGGCCTGCACACGCCGCGCTCGTCCTGAAAGACCGCGTTGGCGCCCTTCAGATACAGGTCCACGTCGGTGTTGATCTTGTCGCGAAAGTACCCGTGGTCCGGGCAGGTCTTCTCGATGTAGACCACCCGGTCCTTCACGTAGTACCGCCCCAGGATCACGCAACTGCACTCCGGGCAGAGCGTCTCGACCGTCCGCGGCAGCGACCGCAGCACCGGGCGGATCGGATGCCCAGCCAGCGTCTCCGTCGGCTGGCCGGCCGGGGTTGCCTGCCGCGGCGTCGTGAAGATCGCGTCCTGGTGCCGCTCGCGGCGAGTGCCGCATTTCGGGCAGCGAATCTCCAACGCAACACCGCCGCTGCCTGCGTCCAGCACAAATTCAGCCGGCACGGTCTGGTCGCACTGCACGCAATGGGCCTGGCAGGCCCACGGCAACCCCTTGACCAGCGGGTCATGCCGGCGCATCGACACCTTGAACTTCTCAAGTTCCGTCCGGGCCGAAAGGGCCGTGACCGCGGGCCTGCTGATGCAATCGATCGGCCGGGCGGGTTCGCCGGAGCGGGCGGCCTCCGCGGAGACGGCTGGGTTATCCTGCAACGAACGAATCATCCGTGATGTCCTACCACAACAACCCCGTGTTCACGTCATAGACACAACGATCGCCTGCCGGTTTGCCTCGCCGGCGCAATCGTGGAGATTCTACCCACCTTGCCCCGTTCGACAAAGCCCCTCTTGACCGCGGCGTTTCCAACCCGCATGATGGCAGCGTGAATATGGCTGATCGTATCGCATTTCCATGAGGGCTTTATGAAGAGACTGATTCTCGCCGCCGCGTGGCTTTGGCTGCTGCCGCTGGTCGCCTCGGGCGAGCCGCCCGTGGCCATCGAAAAACAGGAGCCGAACACCTGGGTGAAGCGCAGCCCGCTGCCCGGCGGGCCTCCGTCGCCCCGGCTGGGCTACGAGGCGAGCTTCGGCTACGACTCGCGGGTCGGCAAGTTGCTCCGCTGGGGCGGGCACGATCCGGGCGGCGGCGGGCCCCAGCTTTCCGAGACCTGGGCCTTCGACCTGCGGGCCGGGACCTGGGAACTGACCATGCCCAACAACAATCCGCCCGGCAACTGCTGCTGCCGCGAGAACGCATCCGACCCGACGACGAACAAGTGGTATCGCTTCAGTCACCCGTCCTTCGGCCATGGCTGGATGTGGGACCGCAGCCGCTACCTCCGCGAGGACTCGGTGTGGGTGTTCGACCTGGCGGAGAACAAGTGGACGAACATGCGCCCGGGCAAGGAGCCGAAGCTGAACGTCGGCAAGCCGGCCTTCTACGACCCGAACCACCAGATCATCTGGGTCTACGACACCCGGCTGCGAGCCTACGACCCGTACACGAACCTCTGGCATATCGTCAACGAGAGCACCAAGGTG
>JAQTVL010000061.1 GCA_028706835.1 Phycisphaerae bacterium
GTTGGGTCGAGCAGTTCCGGACGGCGCGATACCACGAAGCGATAGGCGCCAGCCGCGATCACGCCTTCCAGGATGCCCAGCGGAACCTGCGTCGGCGCGAACGCGATACAGATCGCCAGAAACTTCGTCCCGATCGCCTGGCCGCCGCTGATGCCCAGCGCCAGCGTGGCGGCGGTTGTCGCGTAGGTGGCCCAGTCGGAAACCAGGCCGGCGAAGAATGCGGCCGTCACTGTGGAAACCTTCATCCGCCGCAGCAGGGCGAACGTCGCCCACCCGGACATCGCCCCCACGATCGCCATCGAGAGCGCGTTAGCGCCCAGCGTGCTCAGCCCGCCATGGGCGAGCAGCAACGCCTGAAGCAGCAGCGCGATAGTCGCGACGACGACGGTGGCGGCTGGGCCGATGATGATGGCGCCCAGGCCCGTGCCGCACGGGTGCGAGCAGGAACCGGTGCCGGGGATCGGCACGGGCATGCACGAGACGACGAAGATGGCGGCGCCCATCAAGGCGACCATCGCCTTGTAGCGCGGGTCTGCCTGGCTGCGGCGTTTGATCGTCCGCACGCCCCACCACACAAAGGGGGCTGCGACGGCGAACCACAGGCCCGCCCAGGAAGCCGGCAGAATGCCCTCGGTGATGTGCATCGCCTGGGCCGGCGCCGGCCAGAGCAGCACCGCGGCCAGGGCGAACATTCCGATAAGGGTTATGTTGCGTTTCATGCGCCACGCTCCTGCGTCAGGAAGGCTAGTGCGTTGACGACGGCGGCGGCCACGGGACTGCCGCCGCGGGCCCCGACGTTGCTGATGTAGATCAGGTCGCTCTGCATCAAGGCGTCCTTCGACTCGCGGGCGCCGACGAAGCCCACCGGCAGGCCAACCACCAGCGCCGGCCTGGGCCCGCCGCTTCGGGCAATCTCCATCACCCGCCACAGGGCGGTCGGCGCGTTGCCCACCGCGACGATCGCGCCCGCCAACCGATCGGCCAGGGCGTCGATCGCGGCGGCGGCCCGCGTGCAGTTGGCCCCCTTGGCGGCCTGGGCGACGTCGGGGTCGCCGATCGCGCACAGCACCTCGCCGGGCACGTGCGTCAGGCCGGCGACTAGCATCTTCACGTCGCAGATCACCGGCTTGCGGTCGACGATCGCCTTTCGCCCGGCGGCGATCGCCCGCGGATGGATTCGCAACGACCGTGCGAACGACAGGTCAGCCGTCGCATGCACCACCCGTCGCACGACGGCCCGCTCCGCCGGGTCCGCCGACTCGCGGCCCTGCAACTGGTGCTCGATGATCTCGTGGCTGCGGCGCTCGATGGCGGCGCCGTCCGCTGGCAGCGGCTGGCTGGGCACGAGCGGGGTCAGGCGGTCGACCAGCAGGTCCTCCAGCGCCAACTCGCCCTCCAGCGTGGGCAGCAGTTCGAGCGTCACGCCGGGAAAGGCGTGGCGGCATTTCTCCAGCAGTTCGGGGATGTCACGCTTGATGTGCTGGCCGGAGTAGAGGAAGTACGGCATGAGCACGATCCGCCGGATGCCCTGCGAGGCCAGCAGTGCGACCTGGTCCTCAATGCTCGGCTTGGCGATCGAGAAGAACGTCGGCAGCGCGGTCACGCCCAGCCGGTCCGCCACGCGGGCGACCAGCGAAAGGAAGCCTTCGTTGGCCTGACTGCGCGGGCTGCCGTGGCCGACGATAAGAATTCCGACGTCCCGAGTTTGCTCTTGCGTTGTCACGATTTGGCCTCGCATTGTTCGCAGAATCGGCTGGCGGACCCAGGGTCCGAGCCGAGATGAAGGTGGACATAGCTGGCGAGCACGCGCCCGCCGTTGCCGCAAAAGCCCTCGGGCCGCGACGCGTCGTCGCGCCGCCGGCGGAGCGAATAGGCCGGCGCCCAGCCCGCAGCCGCGGCGTCGTCGGCGATGATCTCGGAATAGTGGAACTCGTGGCCGCGAAGCGCCGCGCCTGCCTGGCCGAGCAGCCCGTCGCCGGCCAGTGTCGCCTCGACGTAGCCGAGCGTCTTGAGCCTTTCCAGCATTGCGGTGTCGATCGGCAGCACGCCGGCTAGCGGCACGGTCTTGTCGTCGAGCGTGCGGACGCCGCGGCCCAGGTAGATCAGTCCGCCGCACTCGGCGTAGATGCGTTTACCCGACGCGGAAAACGCGCGGATGTCGGCGAGCATGGGCTTGTTTGCGGACAGTTGGTCGGCGTGAACTTCCGGGTAGCCGCCGCCGAGATAGATCGCATCAAGCCCGCCGGGCAATCCGCGGTCGTTCAGCGGCGAAAAGAAAACCAGTTCCGCCCCCGCGGCTGCGAGCATTTGGAGATTGTCCGGATAGTAGAAGTGGAAGGCCGCATCCCGCGCCACGCCGAGGCGAATGGAAGCGCCGGGCGCCGGGCGCCGAGCGCCGAGCGCAGGCTCGGAGCACGAAGGCACGAGTGGGTGCGCCACACGAAGAATCTGCTCGATGTCGAGGTGCTTCTCGCAAGCGTCAGCGAGTCGGTCGATCGTCTCGTCCGGCAGGATATCCCCGTCGGCGCTGACCAGGCCGAGGTGGCGGCTCTTCAGTTCCGGCATCGCGCCGCGCGGCACCGCGCCGAGCAGCGGCGGAAGCTTGGCGGCGGCCAAAGCCTCTTCGATCCACTTCTCGTGCCGCTCGCTGCCCGATTGGTTCGCGATGACGCCTGCTATTCGCACGCCCGGCTCGAATGAGGCAAACCCGTGAACCGTCGCCGCCAGGCTCCGCGCGGCCCCGTGGGCGTTGGCTACCAGCAGCACCGGCGCGTCCAGCCAGGCGGCGATCTGGGCCGTGCTGCCGTCAAGCGCGTCCGGCGATGCGCCGTCAAACAGGCCCATCACGCCCTCGACCAGCGCGATATCCGCGTCGGCCGTCGTTCGCGCGAACAGGTCGCGCACGTAGTCGCGCCCGGTCATCCAGCCGTCGAGGTTGTAGCACGTTCGACCCGAAGCCGGGCTCAGGTAGGTCGGATCGAGGAAGTCCGGCCCGACCTTAAATGTCTGCACGCGCAGGCCGTGGCGGGTGAGCGCGCGGGCCAGCCCGAGCGTCAGCGAGGTCTTGCCCACGCCGCTGCTCGTGCCCGCGATCACCATCTTGCCCGGCCCGCCCGTCACATCTCCACCCCTTTCTGGGCTGCCCGACCCGCCTTGTAGGCGTGCTTCACGCAGGTCATCTCGGTCACGGTGTCCGCCAAGTCGATCAGGCCCTTCGTCGCCCCCCGGCCGGTGAGCACGATGCACAGGTCCGGCCCCGCCTGGCGGACAGCGTCGATCACGCTCGCCTCGGCGAGCAGGCCGTTGGCGATCGCGCCGCAGACTTCGTCCAGTACCACCACGGCATGCTGCCCGGCCGCGATGAACTCGCTCGCGCGGGCGAGCGCCTGCTCGGCTGCCGCTTTGTGCCGGGCGAACCGGGGGTCCGTCGTAGGCGGCACGAAGCCCAGGCCGCTCGGGAGAATCTCAATGTTGCCCAGGCGCGCAGCCGCGTGGATCTCGCCGGTCATCCGGTCGCTCTTGAGGAACTGAACCACGACGACGCGCATGCCGTGCCCCGCCGCCCGCAGGGCCATGCCGAGCGCCGCGGTGGTCTTGCCCTTCCCGTCGCCGGTGAACAACAGAATGCGCGGAGTCTTGGTCATCAGTCGGTCCTCAAAGCAGTCGCGTCACCACCACTCGCAGCGACAGCCCCAGCGCCAGGAACACCCCCGCCGTCGCGAACATCAGCGCGTTCGCCCACGGGATGTGGCGGGCGCTCAATGGCAATATCGCGTCGCCGATCGTCGGCTTCTCCAGCGGTTCGCCGTTGTAACAGTTCACGCCGCCGACCTGCACGCCGAGGGCGCCGGCCATGGCCGCCTCCGCCAGCCCCGCGTTCGGGCTGTCGTGCTTGCGCCCGTCGCGAACCAGGACGCGGGCCGCATTGACCGGCCGCTGCCCGAGCATCGCCGCCACCACGCACACCAGCGGCCCGGTCAGCCGGGCCGGTATGAAGTTCAGCACGTCGTCGATGCGGGCCGACGCCCAGCCGAACTCGCGGTATCGCTCGTCCTTGTGGCCGAACATCGAATCGAGCGTGTTGGCTGCGCGGTAGACGATTGCGCCGATCGGCCCGAACAGGATCGCGAAGAACAGCGGCGCGGTCACGCCGTCGACCGTGCTCTCCGCCACGCTCTCCACCGCCGCCCGTGCCACGCCGGCCTCGTCAAGGCGATCGGTATCGCGCCCGACGATCATGGCGACGGCCTTGCGGGCTGCGTCGAGGTCCCCGCGAGCCAGTCGGCGGAACACCGCCATGCTGTGCCGCGCCAGGTCGCGGGCGGCGATCGTCGTGTAGAGCAGCGCGATCGCGACGACATCGGCGGCGATCGGGTGGGCCAGGTCCGCGAGTCGAATCAGTCCCCACGCGGCCCCGCCGGCGATGCCGAGGATGCCGACCGCGGCGACGATGCCCGCCAGCCGGGCCGGGCGGATCGCCCAGCGCGTCAGCGTCTCCATCCGCGCCGCCAGCCAGCCGATGCCGCGCACGGGATGCGGCAGCCATCGCGGGTCGCCGAGCAGCAGGTCCGCGCCGGCGGCGATCAGGATTTGGTATTCGAGTCGCATGAAGACAGCTTTCAGCGTTCAGCTTTCAGCACTCGGTCACAACTTGAGCAGCCGATAGATCTCATCCATCTTCAAGCTCTGCCGCACGACGCTCGCCAGCCGGTCCAGCGCGGGCTCGATGTCGTATTGCCCGACGACGTTGCCCAGCGGGGGCAATCCTCGCCGCGTCCGTAGCCGGTCGATGAACCACCGCCGGAACGCATCGGCGTCGAAGACCCCGTGCAGATACGTGCCCCAAACCCGTCCGTCGTCGGACCCGACGCCCAGGGACTGCGATCCCCGGGCTTCTTGACCGGGCGCGCCGCTCTCAAAGAGCGCCTGCCCCGATTCGCCCCCCGTCATTCCGTGGTGAATCTCGTATCCCGACACCTCCAAGCCCGATGGTCGGTGTCTCGCCGTCGCCCGGGTCAGCGTCTTGTCAGCCGCCAGCACCGTGTCGGCTGCCAGCAAACCCAGGCCGGCCGCGTGGCCGCCGGCTGACTCGACCTGGTGCGGGTCGCTGATTCGCCGGCCGATCATCTGGAACCCGCCGCACACGCCGACGATCTCGCACTGTCCACCGGCGGCCAGCGCGGCGATCCGCTCGGCCAGGCCGCTGCGCCGCAGGTAGTCCAGGTCGGCCAGCGTGTTCTTGCTGCCCGGGATGACGACGGCGTCGGGGCCGTCGAGATCGCCAGCCGACCGGATGATCTTCACCTGGACGTCCGGTTCCACAGCGAAGGCGTCGAAGTCGGTGAAGTTGGAGATGTGCGGCAGGTCGATCACGGCGAGGGATACCTGCGGCGTCCCCTCTCCCCGACCCTCCCCCCGAGGGGAGGGAGAAGAACGGTCCAGTGCGCCGCTCTTGAATTCGACGGAGTCCTCCTGCGGCAAGTTCAAATCCGCCAGGTAAGGCACGACGCCGAACACGGGGCGGCCGGTGTGGGCGAGCGTGTAGTCCAGCGCGGGCGCGAGCAGGCTCGCGTCGCCGCGGAAGCGGTTGACGACCCAGCCGGCGACGAGGGCCCGCTCCCACTCGGCCAGCACCTCCATCGTGCCGACGAAGCTGGCAAACACGCCGCCGCGGTCGATGTCGCCGACGATCAGCACTGGCGACCGGGCGTATTCAGCCATCCGCATGTTCACGATGTCGTGGCTCTTCAGGTTCACCTCGCCGGGCGAGCCCGCGCCCTCCAGGACAACCACGTCGAATTCGCCGGCCAGCGAGTCGTAGCACTCTTTCGCCGCGGCGAATGCGGTCGGCTTGTAGTTGACGTACTGCCCGACCCGCATGTTGCCGACCGGCTGGCCTCGGACGACCACCTGGCAGCCGGTGTCGGAGTTCGGCTTGAGCAGGATCGGGTTCATGCGAACGTCGGGTTCGAGCCGGCAGGCCTGGGCCTGGACGACCTGTGCCCGGCCCATTTCGCCGCCGTCGCGGCTGACGAACGAGTTGTTCGACATGTTCTGCGACTTGAACGGGGCGACGCGAACGCCGTCTTGGAGCAGGATGCGGCAGAGCGCCGCGGTGAGGATGCTTTTCCCCGCGTTGGAACTGGTCCCCTGGAACATGACGGATTTCGCGCCGCTGTTTAGCCGCACGACCGAAGGTCGGCGCTTAGGCGCCAGCAGCGCCCCCAGGGCGTCCACCAACCGCCGATTGTCTCGGTCCGTCCGAACCGCGACGCGGAAGAACCGCCGGTCCAAATGTTGCGCCTCGTCGTAAGTCCGGATCGCGATGCCGCCCGCCAGCAGGCGATCACTCAGCGCGTGAGCGTCGAGCTCGCCGCCGTCGATCCGCACCAGCAGGAAGTTCGCCTTGCCGGGGTAGACGTGCAGGCCGGGCATGCTCGCTAACTCCCCCGCCAGCCAGGCCCGCTGCTCGGCCACATACGCGACGGTGCGGGCGGCGTATTCCTCGTCCGCGAGCGCGGCTGCGCCGACCGCCTGGGCGATGGAGTTGACCGACCACGGCGGAAGTTGCCTGCGAATGGCGTCGGCCAGCGGGACAGGGGCGGCGGCAAAGCCGAGCCGCAGTCCTGGCAGGCCGAAGAATTTGGTCAGCGAGTGAAGGACGATGACGTTGGCCCGGAAAAGGGGACAGGCACGATTTCCGAAAAAGAACTCGGAAATCGAGCCAGTCCCCTTTTTCTCCACGAAGTCGATGAACGCCTCGTCGACGACGAACAGCGTCGTCGGGTGTTCGGCGGCGAAACGCCCAAACTCGGCGACGTCGAACAGCAGGCCCGTGGGGTTGTTCGGCTGGCCGAGCAGGACCATCTCGCCGCCGCGAAGGCGGGCGCCGAGCGCCGCGAAATCGAGGACAAAACCGGCGGACTCCGCCAGCGGCAGCGTCTCGACGTTCAGCCCCGCTATTCGCGCCGCGTCGATGTAGTCGACGTAGCTGGGGACGGGGACCAGGACGCGGCGGGGCTCGAAAAGGGGACAGGCACGATTTCCGAAAAAGGACTCGGAAATCGAGCCAGTCCCCTTTTCCTCGCCAGTCCCCTTTTCTGCACTCCTCCCCCCTTGCGGGGGAGGTGGCCCTTCAGGGCCGGTGGGGGGTTGGCCCGTCGCAGTCCGGTCGGAACGATTGTCTCGGCCCGGCCCCCCACCCCCGGCTAAAGCCGGGACCTCCCCCGCGAGGGGGGAGGGGTTGGAGGGACCCTTTTCCTGCCCCCCCAGCCGCATCACGGCGTGCAGCAGCTCCGTCGAGCCGTTGCCGACGACGATGCTCTCCGCGGGCAGGTGATACCGCCGGGCGATGGCGGCCACCAGTTCCGCCGAGTCCGGGTCGGGGTAGTGGACGATTCCGTCGAGCGCCCGGGAGACCACCGGGCGGAGGCACTCCGGCGGCCCCAGCGGGTTGATGTTCGCGCTGAAGTCAAGCACCTCGCCGGGGGTCTTCCCCGATCGCTGCGCGAGCTTCCTCAAGTTGCCGCCGTGTCGAGTCACTTCACAAACCTCAAACGTGCAGTTGTATCAGGGCCGGCCAGAGGGCCACCGCCAGTGCCGGCACGAGTTCGCCGAGTTCACAAGCCGCGCCAAATGTGTCTCCGGTGGCGCCACCGATCTTGCGATAGGACCAGGCCGCGAACAGCATTGCCGCGAGCACCGTTGCGCCTGCAATCACCAGTCCCGCCCAGTGCAGCGTGACGAAACCCGCGACCGCCAGGATCGCGATCGACCAGTTCGCTGACAGCGACCGCCGGCCTTGCGAGAACACCAGCCCCAGGCCGGTCGGCCGGGCGTACGGCAGCAACGCCATCTGCACGACAATCGCCGCCCGCCCCGCCAGCGGCGTCAGCAGAGCGACGGCCCAGAGGTTGGCCTTTGTCGCGACCGATGCCAGCGCCGCGAACTTCAGCGTCAGCACGCACACGATTGCGATGACCCCCATCGCGCCGACGTGGCTGTCCTTCATGATCTCCAGGATTCGCTCGCGGGGCCGGCTGCTCAGGAAACCGTCCGCGGTGTCGCTCAGGCCGTCCATGTGCAGGCCGCCGGAGAAGGCGAGCAGGACGATGACGAGTAAGGCGGCTGTGACCATCGGCGGTGCGGCGATGAACTGCAACCCGAACGCGACAGCCGCCGCCAGGCCGCCGAGCAGCAGCCCGACGATCGGGAAGAACGGCACGCTCGACGCGAGCGAACGCTCGTCCGTGCCCCACGTGCCGGGCACGGGGAGGATCGTCAGGAATCGGATTGCGGCGAGAAACGATTTCACGCTACTCCTTCGCGTGCGACACGGACGCTTCCTCGAACGTCGCCACCTCGGTCAGGATTCGGACGGCTGCCTCGATCAGGTTCATTGCCAACGCCGCGCCGGTCCCCTCGCCCAGCCGCATGTTCAAGTCCAGCAGCGGCTCCTTGCCCAGTACCTTCTGCATCAGGCGATGGCCGGCCTCGACGCTGCGGTGCGCGGCGATCATGTACTGCGCCGATGTCGGCGCGAGCAGGTGCGCGATCATCGCCCCGGCTGTCGAGATGAAGCCGTCGATCACGACCGGCTTGCGAAGGGCGGCGGCGCCCAGAATCACGCCGGCGATGCCGCCGATCTCAAAGCCGCCGACCTTGGCCAGCACGTCTAGGCCGTCTTTGCCGTTTGGCTTGTTCACGTCCAGGGCCCGCTGGATGACCGCGACCTTGTTCTTGAACTGTGCGTCGTCGATGCCGGTCCCCCGGCCGGTAATCTCAGACAGGCGATCTCCGGTGATGCCGGCGATGGCGGCGATGATGGCGGAACTCGGCGTGGTGTTGCCGATGCCCATGTCGCCGGTGCCGAACACGTCGATCTGGTCGGCCAACTCGTTCACGATGCCGATGCCGGCCTCGATTGACCGCGCCGCGTCCTCTCGCGACATGGCCGGCCCGCGGGCGATGTTGGCGGCGCCGGGGGCGATCCGCCGCGACACGATCTTGCCGGCCTTCGCGAGGGCCGACAGGTCGCCGGCCACGCCCATGTCCACCACGACGACGCGGGCGCCGACCAGCCTGGCCAGGGCGTTGATGCCCGCGCCGCCGGCGACGAAGTTCATTACCATCTGCGGCGTGACCTCGCTGGGGTACTTGCTCACGCCCTCGGCGGTCACGCCGTGGTCGCCGGCCATCGTGATGATCGCCTTGCGGGCGACGCTCGGCTTGGCTGTGCCGGCCATGCCCGCCAGGTCCACCGCCAGGTCCATCAGCCGGCCGAGCGCCCAGTGTGGCATGATCAACTGGTCCAGGCGGGCCTTGGCAGCGGCGCGTGCGGCGGCGTCGGCGGGTCGAATCGCGTCGATCGTTTGTTGCAGGAGACTCATGTTCACACACCTTTCAAGTTCAACGGAATTCCGCAGGCCACCAGCGTGACAACATCGGCGGCTGCGGCGATGGCCTGGTTGCACCGCCCGGCCAGGTCGCGATAGCGGCGGGCCAGCGGGTTGTCCGGCACGACGCCCAGGCCGACCTCGTTGGTCACGAAGATGACCGTGCCGGCGAGTTTCTTGCAGGCGGCGATAACCTGGCCGCACTGCTGGGCCACCTGGTCCTCGGTCACGTCGGCACCGGTCTTCTCGGCCTCGTACATCAGGTTGTTCACCCACAGCGTCAGGCAGTCGACAAGCACCACGTCAACGCCGGCGCATTTCTCTGCGATGGTTGCCGCCAGTGCGACCGGCTCCTCGATCGTCTGCCAGGCGGAGCCCCGGGCCTGGCGATGCCGCCGGACGCGGTCCGCCATCTCCGCGTCGATGACGGGGCAGGTGGCGACGTAGAGCCGCCGGCCGGGCAGCGACTCAGCTAGGCGCTGCGCGTGGGCGCTCTTGCCGCTGCGACAGCCGCCGGTGATAAGGATCACGCGAGCCATCGTGTCTCCCCGGGCGCGCCCTCCGGCAGGTTCAGGCCGGCTAACGCGCCGCCGCCGTCGTGCCAGTCGATCGCCGCCGCCGTCGCGCATCGCACGTCGAACAGCAGGTACCGCCGCACGTCCAGCCGGAGCAGGTGGCAGATCATCTGCCGGATCACGCCCCCGTGCGTCACCGCGACGACCGCCTCGCCGGGCAGGCTGACCAGCCGATCGGCGGCCCGGCGGATCCGCGAGCGAAACCCGCCGAGCTGCTCGCCGCCGGGGAATGCGAAGTCGTCGTCGGCTGCGGCCCAGCCGGCCAACTCCGCCGGCGTCGCGTTCGCGGCGATCTCGGCGTAGGTCAGCCCCTCCCATCGCCCGAAGTCGATCTCGCGAAGGTCGTCGTCGAATTGCGGCTGAAGCCCAGCCGGCGAGACGCGCTCGGCTGTCTGCCTCGCCCGCAGCATGGGGCTGGCGAACAGCGACGCCGGCGAGCGCGCCGCCAGCCAGTGCGTCAGCGGATCGAGCCGGCTGATGAGCTTGGAGCAGAGTGGCACGTCGGTCGCGCCGAGGTATCGGCCGGCGTATTGATCGCCGACGTAGCCGTGGCGGACGAGCAGGATGGTGCGAGCCATGGTCGAGCCCTCGCCGCCCTCGCGGCGTGAAGCGCACGAAAAACGCCCGAACCTTGAAGGGAACGGGCGCGGGCGCAACGGCTCGCACAGAATTCCTTCCCTCGAAGGCGCCTGCACGAGGCAGGCGTTCAGGTATCCTGACTTCCGGATCGTCCTACTCGCCGCAGCCTTCCCAATCCCGCCGAAGCGGAATAAGTGGCCTGAGTTCGCGGCTTTCGTCCTCGGTTACAGGGGCGGGGCCGTGCTGGATTCTCACCAGCTTCCCTTATTCGGATGTCCAAACAACGTGCTGAGTCTAGCCCCTCGCCGGGGAGGGGTCAAGCCCTAAACTCGGCCCCCATCCCGGGAGTGTGGCCGTATTTTCTGGCAGCATCTCTTGTCGTGTAATAGGCTATGGCTTTAGCCATAGTATCCGAACCGGTCACCCCCTTTGGTCAGGGCGTTTCAACACCCTTCGCATTCTGGCTTCAGCCGATGGCGATGGCTAGAGCCGCTACGAGAAGCCCGTTGAAACGGGCTGGGGGTATGGAGTGGGACCTGCGGCTATACCATGCCTGAAGGCATGGCCTAACACACGGCAATACAAAGTGTTAGATCGTGCCAGAAAATACGGCCACACCCCATCCCGGCAAGGCGTGGTTCAGAACGAAGGCGATTCGGGTAACAGCGACGCCCGCTCACGGACAATGTCAAGACGCCGCTGCCGGGGCTGAAGACAGAGCCGACCCGGCGGCGCCTTGGTTTGAACCTTATTGTCTTGCCCTAACATTTACTTGACATTTTGGAATTCTGTGGCATTAAGAGGGTTGGAATCTCCGCCGTTGGGTGCGGCGGGTTTTGTTTTGGGCGTAAAGTCTTGCGGATGAAAGACATGGCAACATTTATCGAAAGGAGCATATCGTGACGCCGACTTTCTTCTTTGGGCAACTCAAGGGTGTGCAGCACCATCCAAACGGGTCCTCCACGGCGCTGTGCCCGGTGAGGTCCGAGCATGGGCGGTCGATCATTGCCGGCGTGCTACAGGGCGGCCTCAAGTTCCAGTGTTCGGCTGGGTGCTCGGTGGCCGAGATCGAGGACGCGCTGGCGCGGGCGGACCAGGTGCGAAGCAACGAACTGGCGTTCGACCGTCTGGACAGCGTGTCCGTTGGCGCGGTGCGGTGGCTCTGGCCTGGGCAGGTGCCGCTGGGGAAGGTGACGATGCTGGCGGGTGAGGGCGGGGTCGGCAAGTCGCTGATCGCGGTGGACATGGCGGCGCGGGTGACCGGCGGGCAGGCTTGGCCGGGCGCGGCTGGGGAGGCGGGCGACGGCCAGCGGGTCAAGCCCGGCTGGGCGATGATGCTGGCGGCGGAGGACGACATGGCGGACATGATCCGTCCGCGGCTGGAGGCGGCGGGCGGCGACGCGGCCCGGCTGATCGTGGTGCAGGCGGCCAAGCTGGGGCCTGAGGTCGAAGGCCCGCTGGACCTTCGGCGGGACCTGCCGGCGCTGACGAAGCTGGGGAGCAAGGTGGTGGACCTTCGGCTGATCGTGATCGACCCGATCACGGCCTACCTGGGCGGTCCGGGCGGCGACGGTGTGACCCTGGCGCGGCCGCTGGCCAGGCTGGCACGGACCACGGGGGCGGCGGTGCTGTGCGTGCATCGTCCCAGCCGGGGCGAGCGGCTGAGTCCGCTTGGCCGGGCGTCCGGCGGTTTCACGGGGTCGGCGCGGCAGGTGCTGGCGGCGGCGTCGGACGGCGGGGGGACGGGGCGTCGAGTGATGGTGGCGGTCAAGAGCAACCTGCTGAGCGGCGTGAGCGGGCTGGCGTATCGGGTGGAGTCGGG
>JAQTVL010000603.1 GCA_028706835.1 Phycisphaerae bacterium
CACCTATCTCATAAGGCACCAGGCTCCTTTTTTGTACCGATCCCGCCCCGAAATGCACCCGTCAGCCTCCCAGCCCGTGCCCCCGTGCGATCATGATGCCTTGGTGATAGATCAGGACCCCAGCCGCGACAGCGCCAGGTGCAGGTTCGGAATCAAGGCGTCGGGCCATCGGCCCGGCTGGCCGTCCAGGTCGCGCATCGGGTCGTTGGCGTAGCGGCCCCGGTTCCAGTCCGCTTGGCAGCGCTTGAGCAGCCGCCGGCCTTCCGACAGCAGCGCCCGGCGGAGTTTCGCCCGGCTGCCGTTGGTCGACAGCCGCGAGATGGCCACCAGCGCCGCCCAGGCCAGTAGTTCGCTGGCCAATTCGAGGTTCTCATACTCCGCCGCGTTGCGGGTCACCTCGCCGCCCCGCGTCGCGATCCGCTCGCCCAGCGCCACCGCCTCCTCGAACAGCTTGCCGGCATTGGCCGCCTCGCACGCCGTGATCGGGCCCGCCGGCAGGGCCTCGCTGTCCATCATCCGCCGCAGCACCACCCGGCCGGGCATGACCGCGGACAGCCGCAGGATCGCGGCAGCCACGTCGTCAGCCTTCTTCACGCCGAACTGGCTGCGGACGAACCTCGCGACGGCCGCGACCGGTTCCGCGGCCGGATCGGAGAACCACGCCCCGCCCAGGGCCATCGCGAACTGCTCGATCCCACACAGCATCCGCATGGGACACCAGACGGTGTTCATCAGGCCGATGACCCGGCCCCTGCCCTTCGGCTTGGCGGCGACGTCGTGGGCAATTCTGGAGAACCGCTGGAGGTTGATCTGCGTGGTCGCGTTGGGCATGACCATGTCGCCGGACCGGTTCGACGCCGGCGACACAATGACCTGGAACCCCCGCGACGTGAAGAACTCGACGGTTGTCGGCTGGACGTCCGCCTGATAGTGCCAGTCGCAAATGACGATGTCCGTGCTGATCCGGCCGGCGATTTCGGGTTCGTGCAGCAGGTGGTCGCCCCACATCA
This sequence comes from Phycisphaerae bacterium, assembly GCA_028706835.1. Lineage (GTDB taxonomy): Bacteria > Planctomycetota > Phycisphaerae > JAJVII01 > JAJVII01 > STB-87. The sequence goes on from JAQTVL010000603.1 coordinate 1,011, forward strand.
TCATCTTGCGGCCGGCGCCGGTGATCAGATCGTGCATCAGGTTCACGTGGTCGGCGAAGAGTTCCCAGCTCTTGCGGCGCTTGAGCGCCTTGAGCACCTGCGAACTGCCGCCGAAGTTCACCTCGTCCAGCCCCGCGTGAATGTACGGCGAGCGGAACACACCGGCGGTCTCCTCGACCAGGTCGCGCAGGATCGCCCGCGTTTCGCGGGCCAGCGGGTTGATCGCGTTGAAGATGCCCTGCGTCGGCTCGCGCAGGCTGGCGTACTTCTTGCGCCCGTGGATGAACGCGGTATGCCCGAACGATTCGAGTTCGGGGATCACGTCCAGCCCAGCCGCCGCCGCCGTCGCAACCCAGCGGCGCATCTCGTCCTGCGAGAACGCGTGCGGCGTGGCAAGCTCCGGGCGGCGGGCAAACTGCATCGCGCAGCCTTCGTCGTCGGTGAAGTGGGCGAAGATCGTGTTGTATCCCCAGCCCGCCAGCCGGTCGGGCAGCGCAAAGTAATACTCGTGCCGCTCGGTGACACGGGCCATGTCCATCATGACGCCTTTGATCCGGATGGTGCTCACGGCATTGGCTCCGACCAGAAGAACGAGGATGAACCCGAAACGGGAATGATGCGGGAGAACCCGTCGAAATGCAAGCGCCGCAAACACCATTCACGACACGGGAGTTCGACCCGGGGCACGAGTCAGATTTCGCCCCCCCCTTTGAAATCTGACTCTTGAAATCTGACTTGATCCAGAAGATTTCATTTAGAAGATTTCAGCACATACCCCCCTAATGAAATCTTCTGGAAGTACCAGCAAATAAATCGCTTGAGATAATAGTCAGGGGCTAGCCCACGCCGATCTTGAGCCGGGCCGAAGCTTGCCATTTTGCGGGACAACTGCGGATCGGGGTGCTACTATTCCTATCGCCGTTGTGCGAATTGTTACCTGTCGACGCCGACACGATGGAGTGTCCGCATCATTGTTGACGGGCGCACAACATGCCGCCCCACTGGAAAAGGAGATCGCGTCATGAAGAGCACCCTCATCCTGTTGTGCCTGGCAGCCCTGCCGGTCGGAACCGCCCTGGCGGCCGACGCCCCCGCGGCAGCCGACCCCAAGGCGCCCGCGTCCCAGCCGGCTGGGGCGGAAACCAAAACGCTTTGGTTTGATGCCAAGGTCGGCGACACGCTTGTCTACAAGATGCCCAACAACCTCGGGCAGGTCTGGAAGGTCACCAAGGTCGACGACAAGACAGCGACCGTCCAGATGGTCACGCAGATGAACGGCAAGGACCTGAGCACCGCCGAGCAGCCGTTCCCGCGCGTAGCAGCGGCCCCCGCCGTTGCCACGCCGACCAACCCGCCCGCCACAACCCCGGCGGTCGAGACCAAGCAACTGGCCGATGAGGTGGTCAAGGTGGGCGGGCAGGACCTGACCTGCAAAGTGACGCAGAGCGTCATGAAAGTCGGCGAGAAGACGATCACCAGCAAGGCTTGGACCTGCGACAAGGTCCCCGGCGGGATCGTCAAGAGCGAGAGCGACGCAATGGGCGCCAACGCCGTCATGATGGAGTTGGTCGAGTTCAAGAAGGGAAGTTGACGCGAACGGGCTCGAGGGGCGAAGGGCTTCCGGACCCTTCGCCCCTCGACCCGCTCATTCCAGCTTGACGCCGGCAATACCCGCGGAAATGCCGCTCCATCCGGCCGCACGCCGGCCGGGCAATCTCGCCAAATATAGCCCATGACATTTCCGGCCGAGGTGTGTTTCAATAATGCCGGGCCAGGGGAACTGTCGGTTATCTTCCGGGAGGTGATGATGAAGTCAACCGGGACTCTGTCGCGGGTGATCGCCTTGTCGATCGCAGGGGCCATGTTGTTTGGCGCGGCCTCGTGTTCGAAGAAGGAAAAGGAAAGCAAACCGGCTGCGCCGGGCGAGTCGCCGCGGGCAGAACGCCCGGACAGTCGTCTGCCCGCGCCGACGCCGACGCCGGCGGCCACGTCATCGGCAACCGGGCCGCGGGAGCAGCCGATAGTAGGAGCCCGAGCCCGCGCCTCCTCCGCC
>JAQTVL010000604.1 GCA_028706835.1 Phycisphaerae bacterium
CGGTGAGCACCGGCGTCGTGAAGCTGGTCATCAAGGCGGCGGGATTCAACGTCTTCGATGGCGCGTGGTACGACCCAGCCGGCAAGTTCGGCCCGGGCAGCGAGATCGTCAAGCCGGGCGGTGAGGGCGTCGTCGCGACGATCGACGGCAAGGGCTACAAGGCCGGCGCGGATTCCAAGGTCGAGGTTGAGGAGAAAGGCCCGCAGGCGGCGGTGATAAAGGCCAGCGGCCGGCTGGCCAGCGGCGACAGTAGCCCGTTCGACTACGTCTGCCGGATTCACGTGTTCGCCGGCTCGCCGGTCGTGAAGGTTGACTTCAGCTACACCAACAGCTCGGGCAAAGTGGCTTCCGACAAGGTGACGATGTCGGACCTGTCGGTCGTGCTGCCGGTGGTCGGGTGCGACAAGGCCGCGGTTGGCGGCGAGGACAAAGTCTACTCGGGCAAGAAGGCCGTCATCGTCGCGAAGAACAGCGACCTCAGCGAGATCACCATCGACGGGGTGGCGGCCGGCAAGGCCGGCGGCAAGAGCACCAAGCCGCTGACGATCGGCTGGGCGGATGCGTCCGGCGCCGACAAGGGCGTGGCGGTGGGCGTGCGGTGGTTCTGGCAGATGTTCCCGAAGGCGATGGAGGCGGGCGACGGGAAATTGCGGGCCGGCCTGTTCGCCAAGGAGGTCGAGGCCCCGCTGGACGTCTACATGGGCCAGGGGCGAACGCACTACCTGACGTTCCTGTTCCACGGCAAGGCCGAGGACAAGACTCTGGGCGAGTTCTTCGCCGGCACGCAGATGCCCCTGCGGGCCGTCGCCTCGCCGAAGTACTACTGCCGCGACACCGAAGCGTTCGGCAAAGTCGCCGATGCCGATCCGTCGATCTACCGGGCCGACGTGGCGGAGGCCGAGAAGAAGTACGACGATCTGCTGAAGAAGTCGGCGGAGTACATCAACAAGAAGATCGACAAGGCGACGTATAACGGCGTGACCCTGGACAGCTACGGCTACCTGGCGTGGGGCGATGTGTTCCACCACGCCAACGACGCCGGCGAGACCAATCCGTGGAACATCCTGTGGGAGTCGAACTACTACGACTATCCGTGGGCTTGCGCCCTCCAGTTCGCGCGCACCGGCGATCCGATGTACATGGACATCCTCGACCGCCACGGGCTGCACGTCGCCGACGTGTTTATGTGCAAGTGGACGCCGGACAGGAAGTATTGCGGCGCGTGCCGGTACTCGCCCCCGGCCAACCACGTCGGCAACGACGTGTCCTACAAGACGCCCAAGCCGTACTTCTCCGTCGAGTTCAACCACCACAAGGCGCAGTCGATCCTGGCCCGCTACTACCTGCTGGGCGACCTGCGGGCCAAAGACGACTTCATGCTGGCCCTGAACAATGCGATGACCAACCCGGAGGCGAGCTGGCGGCAGTCCCGCGGGCCGGGCGCCAAGCTGGCCACGCTCTACAGCGGCTACCTGCTCACCCGCGACCCGCAGTGCCTGGCCAAGATGAAGCAGTGCGTCGCGGTCGCGCTGAAGTACAAGAGCAACCCGTTCTTCTTTGCCGAGAGCCGCGACTCCGGGCTGTTCATGATCGGCATCTCGTCCGAGGGCCTGGGCTACTACTGGCAGTTGACCGGCGACGCGGACACCCTGGAGCTGCTCAAGTCGGTGGCCGACTTCATGGCCGGCAAGATCGAGACCGCCAAGAACAAGGACGTCGTCACCACCAACATCACGTTCGCCCTGTCGCTGGTGTATCGCCAGACCGGCGACGAGAAGTACAGGAAGGCGGCCCTGGCCCAGTTCGCCCGCGGCGATAGTGAGCGGCGTCCCAAAGGTTTCGGCCAGCACTGGCGGAACTGCGCCTATACGTGGTACTACCTGTCGAACCTGGGCGAGAAGAAAGACAGTCCGCTTGCGCCGAACTAGCTCTGGAGAGGGCGCGTACGGAACTCACGGCCCCCGATACTCCCGCCATCATCGGTGAAAGAATCTGGATTCATGAGGCTTGGACTCGTGGCATCCGTCATAAGCTTTATCGCCCTCATGGGCAGCGCTGTTCGCGCGGGCGACGTCAAGCTCCAGGTCAAGGAGGGCGAATCGGTCGATCGCAAGCCCGCCATGATCACGACCGGCGTTCCATTCGCCAAGGGCAGGGTCCCCGGCATCCACAACGATCTGCTGAGCTACACGGTTCGGATCACGACCTACGCTGGCGCTAAGTTCCTCAGGGTGCAGGTCTGGCTGGAGGACGGCGCCGTCGGCTACTACTACCAGGACAAGCCAAATCCGGCTGTGCCCGAGTGGTTCGCGTTCAAGGGAATGTGCGTGAACCTTGGCCTCGGCCTGGGGGACAACGCGACGGTGATCGCATCCCTCTCGGCCCTGCACCGGCTGACCGGCGACCAGGAACTGCTGGCCAAGGCGGTGGAGAACTTCGCCGACGGTTTCCCCGAATCCAAGTGCCCGCCCGTGTTCATGCGAGGGAATTCCACCTGGACGCGGATGGCGGCGATGACGCTTCGGACCGGCCACCTGTTCCAGTATGCCTTGTGGAAGATGAATCCCCCCGGCCAAATGACAGGCCTGGGCGGACGATCCGGAAAGGAATCAATATGTCGCGGAACAAGCGATTGGCGTTGGGATTGGCCCTGATCCTGCTGGCGGCGCCATCCAGTCAGGGGTTGATCAACCCGAATTTCACGCCGGCCAACCTGATGAAGGACGCCGAACTCGTCCTGGCGATCCGGTTGCACGAAGTGGACGCCAAAGGCCGGGCGGTGGCGGACGTCGTCAAGTGCATCAAGGGCGAGTCGCCGGGAAAGACGCTGACGGTGGACTTCAGCCGCCCGGGCAAGAAAGAGGATGCCGCCTACCTGAAGCGGATGATCGCCGGGCAGAAAGAAACGCCGGCGATGATCTTCGTCGGCAAGGGCGAAAACGGCGAACCGCTGAGCAAGCTGAGCATCGAGAGCAAATGGGTCGTCATCGACAAGCCGGACGAGAACGGGCTGTGGGCGATCGACGTGATCGACGGCCGGTTCCAGGACGTCTGGGCGGGC
>JAQTVL010000062.1 GCA_028706835.1 Phycisphaerae bacterium
GGTCCTTCGCCAGGTAGAAGCAGTACGCGCAGTAGGTTGCAGGCCGGCCCGACCGGCTTGACCATCACGTGGAACGGGGGTTTGCCGATGTGTGTTGCGTCCGCCATCGTCTTCTGTAGTATTCCGCAAACTCGGTTCTGACGCAAGCCGTCCACCCGCCTATTACCAGCGCCCGGCCGGGCAGGCCGGGCAGGATATTCCCTTCACAACCTTGGGCGGTTATACTTCCGCCCATCCGTTTGACCGGTCTGCCCGGCTGGGGCCGGGACGCTTGGCGCACAACTGCTTATTCCGGGAGGATCCATCATGTCCGCACGTGCTCAAAGCTTTCGGGGCCTGTCGCTTCTGACGTTGGCTGTCAGCATCCTCGCCTGTGTCGTCGCGTTCGCCCAGGCGCCCACCAAGGAGGCGGCCGATCTGGCGGCGGAACTGGACAAGGCCCAGATGGCTTATTCCCTATCGAAGGGCCAGCAGTTCGAGGAACTTCTCGGCAAGTACGCCAAGGCGGAATGGGACGCCGCCAAGGCGAAAGGCGCCGACGCCGACGCCAAGGCCAAGGCGGGCGACAAGAAGGGGGCCATCGCTGCCTACCGCGAAGCCGCCACGGCCTTCAAGGACGCCATCGCACTGGCCCAACTGAGGGACAACACCGTCAAGGCCGCGCCGATCATCGAGCAGTTGAACGCCACCACGGACAAGTACGCCGCCGAGCAGTTCCTGGCCCAGCTCGAACTCCTGATTCCGTCCGATGCCCGAATGCCGGCCCTTCGGGAGAAGGTCAAGGGCGTCACGCTGCCGAAGGAAACCATCATCCAACTTGCGCCGAGGGTTTTCCTGAGGCTGGTCCTGGTCAATCCGGGCAAATTCATGATGGGGTCGCCGAACACCGAGGCCGGCCGCTCGGATGATGAAGGCCCGCAGCACGAGGTGACGATCAGCAAGGGGTTCTACCTTGGGGCTTGTGAAGTGACGCAGGAGCAGTACGCGGTGTTCTCCTGGCCCAACCCCAGCAAGTTCGTCGATGCGACCAAGCCGGTGGACCAGGTGAACTCGGAGGACGCGGCCGCATACTGCGCGAAGGCGTCCGCGAAGACGGGCAAGAAGTTCCGCCTGCCGACGGAAGCGGAGTGGGAATACGCCTGCCGGGCGGGCAGCAAGACCCGATTCGATTTCGGCGACGACGATGCGAGCTTTGCCGATCATGGCTGGTCCCGGGCCAGCAGCGAGAACAAGAGCCAGCAGGCCGGGCAGAAGAAGCCGAATGCCTGGGGCCTGTACGACATGCACGGCAACGTCTGGGAGTGGTGTTCGGACTATCACGCGAACTACGATGCGAAAGCGGGCAGCGTCGACCCCAAAGGCCCAGCCACCGGCACGAGCCGCGTTCTCCGCGGCGGGTCCTGGCGCACGGATCCCCGGCTGTGCCGATCCGCATACCGCTACATCAACACGCCGGACTTCCGCAGCAGCGAGTTCGGCTTCCGCGTGGTCGTGGAACTGAAGTAAGGCTGGAACCAGCCGAAGGAACCGTTTTGGCTCATTCCGGCGGGCTGGTCGCGCGAATCACCTTGGCCAGCCCCACGCCGGGGTAGATTTCCGCGATCATGTCGGGCTTCAAGGCATTCATAGACGCGACATAGCCGTCGACAAAGACGCGGGTATTGCTGTCGGTCGAGACGTTCACGCGCGTCACCCAGCCGGGCGGCAATGGGCGGATCGATACCAGGTTCTGGCCCACGTAGAGTATCTGTCCGACCAGCGGCTGGGGCGTCGGCTGAGCGGATGCGGACGGCCCGAGCAGCAAACCCGCCGCGGCGGCGATCAGCAACACGACAAGCGTATAGGACCATCTAGCCATGGATGTTCTCCTTCCACCTATATGCTAGCGCCCGAAGCGCAGGAAACCAGCGGGTCACCCGGCTGTGGCCGGGCGGGCGTGTGGCTGGGTCGTGGCGGAAGGCCCGAGTGATCGACTCACTTGCCCGGCTTGGCCAGCCGATCGGTGACCGGGAACATGGACACGCGCAGTTTGGTGCAGCCGTAGGGAACCAGCGTGATCTTCGCCGGCTCTCCCGCGGCGGCCACCGGGGCAGCGGGCAGCGGGGCGTTCGCAGCCGGCTTCCAATCGAAACTCACCGCACTGGCGACCAGCTTCAGCGGCGACTCCAGCGGCCAGTTCCACCTGGCCGGCATGGGGCCGCGCTGGACCGCGATGCCGGCGGCGTCGAGTGCGTAGTTCCAGCGTGCCGCCGGATCGGGCGTATTGGCGTCCTTGGTGTCCGGAATTGCCAGGGCAAAAAGCAACGGGCCGTAGTTCACCGTGGCATAGGGCGCTGCCGGCTTGACGTTCCCGTCAAAACCGGTCTTCACCTCGACGGCCATCGGGAACTGGAGGCGGATCGTGTCGCCCTCCCTCCACGTGCGGTCCAGCCGCAGGAACCCGTTGGCTGCCGCCGCCACGTCGACGGCGGCGCCGTTGACCGTAACGGCCGGCTTCACGCACCAGCCGGGGATTCGCAGCGAGAGCGGGAAACGGACCTCCTTCTCGGGCGTGACCGCCATCTCGATGGCTTCATTGAACGGGTAGTCGGTCCGGCAGGCGATCTGAACCTTCACGCCGTCCGCCACTGCCGCCGAGAGCTTGCACGGGCCGTACATCGTCGCCGCAAGCCCGTTGTCATGGGTGGCCAGCCACATGTGCGTGACGTAGTTCGGCAGAAAGCGGTTGAGGGCGGCTGTGCAGCACAGCGTCGGGTGCGACCGGCTGAAGGTACACTGGACCTGGGGCGGCAGCGACTTGTCAGCCATCCGGTTGGGCGACTGGAAATAGACGTGGGTGGCGTAATCGCGCGACACGACCGCCGGGCCGGCGTTGAAGAACGCCCGCTCCACCTGGTCGGCCATCGCCCCCTGGCCGGTGATGGTCAACAGGAGAGTCTTGGTCCACATATACGCTGAAACGTCGCACGTCTCGGTAGATCTGAACGCCCCGGTTGGGCCGTAGTACTCGTCGCACACGGGCACGCCGTGGGGCTGCATGCAGTCACGCTCAATCATCCCGTGCCACGCCAGCACCGAATCGAGGTACTCCGCCTTGCCCGTCCACAGGTATCCGACCGCCACAGCCGCGGTCGTCTCGAAGAAATGAACGCCGTGGTCAGCCGGCTCCGGCGGCGCCTTGTCGACGGGCTTTCGGCGATAGCGCTGCCACGACCATTGATCCTTCGCGTCGCCAGGTCTGGCGAACATGTCCGTCAGCGCCTGCCCGATCTTCTTGTTGCCGGTCCATGCGTAGGCCTGAAACGCCGGCCACGCGTTGGATACCCCCCAGAACTCCATGGTCGACCAGCCGGTCCAGTTACTGTAAGCCGACTCGAGCGTCTGGAGAGCCTGGCGGTCCTTCGATCCCTCGTAGTACCCGGCCAGCGCCCGCCCAAACAGGCCGCTCGACCAGACCGGCCACTCCTTCTCGCGGTAGTGCCTGCCCTCAGCCGCCTTGAGTTCGTCCGGCTTGTCCTTGTCCAGCCACCACAGAAACACGATACCGTGATCGTTCATGTTGTTGCTGACCACGTCGAACCGGGTCTTCGCCTGCCGGATCAGGCCCTCGTCGTGCAGCGCGAAGCCCAGTCTGGCCAGGCCGTCGAACCAGTACCCGCCGCCCTCGTAGGGCCAGCCGCCGTTCGGCCAGAACAGTTTCTCGCCGGTCATCCGGTAATCGGCGGCCCATGCCTGCTTGAACGCGAGGTGGACGTCGTCCATGTGCCCGGTGTATCCGTCGCGGGCGGTGGCGCACCAGTCTCGCAGGTACCCCTCGGGCTCGACGGCCCCGGGCGGCAGCGGAATGAACGCCCCGCGGGTCGCCGGCTCGAATGGGCGAGCATAGATGGCTTTGCCGGGCTGCGTGCTCGGCCCGGCGGCAAACGACAGGCCCGCCGTCAGCGCCACACCCAGGAGAATCAGGATCACCAGACAGTTGGGTTCAGGGGTCATGTCAAGCTCCAGTCTTGCAGGATGGAGCAGATGGTAGTCGCTCGAACTGCTGGGCGTCAATCGTGAAGAAAGGCCCGCCCCCTTTCCGCCAAACACCCCGCTTGTCGCCGTCGTATCGCACTGTAGAATGCGCTTGTCCTAATCGTGCTGGGAGAATCTATGCGTCCTTGTCTCTCTTGCTTCTGGGTGCCCCTTATGACCGTCATGTTCGCCGCCGCCAGTCTGGCTGAGTCGCCACGCTACAACTTCCAGTCCAAGACGCTGCCCAACGGCCTGCGGGTCGTCACGCTGGAGGACTTCGCCTGCCCGGTGGTCGCGGTACACGTGTGGTATCACGTGGGGGCCGCCAACGAGGACCCGCAGCGGCAGGGGTTCGCCCACCTGTTCGAGCACATGATGTTCCGCGGCACCGACCGCCTGGGGCCGAAGGACCACTTCGAGTGGATCCACCGCTCCGGAGGCGACTGCAACGGCTACACCTCCTTCGACCAGACGGTCTACACCAACCGCATGCCATCGAACCAGTTGGCGCTGGCGCTCTGGCTGGAGGCCGAACGCATGGGCATGCTGAAGATCGACGCCGACGGCTTCGCCACCGAACGCAAGGTGGTCGAGGAGGAGCGGCGGATGGGGCTCAACCGGCCCTACAGCACCCTCTACGAGAAGATGCTGCCGGCGATCTTCGCCCAGCACCCGTACCGCTGGACGCCGATCGGACAGATCCCGCACCTGCGGGCCGCCAGCGTCGATGAGATTCGCGCCTTCTGGCAGCGATACTACGTTCCCAACAACGCGACCCTGCTGATTGTCGGGGCCGTCAAGCACGAAGACGCCCAGAAGCTGGCCGAGCAATACCTCGGCTGGATTCCGCGGCAGCCGGACCCGCCGCGCGTGAAGCCGGCCGTCGAAAGCGTCGCCCAACACGAACTGGTCATCAAGGAGCCGAAGGGCCCCGTGCCGATGGTTGGTCTGAACTACCTGGCGGTCCCCGTCGCGCACCCCGACCGCGTGCCGCTCCAATTCATCGCCGAGGTGCTCGGCGAGGGCCGGAGTTGCCGGCTGTACGTCGACCTGGTCCGCAAGCAGAAACTGGCGGTCGATGTCGACGCCGGCGCGATGTCAATGGAGCATGCCGGCACGTTCATGCTGCGCGCGACCCTGACGGCTGGCGGCGACAAGGACAAGGCCCTAGCCGCCCTGAAGAGCCACGTCGACAAGATCATCGCCGAGCCGATCACCGAGGCGGAGTGGAGCAAGGCCCATAACCAACTGCTCCGCAACGAGGTCACCGGCGCGATGACCGTCGCGGGCAAGGCCAGCGTGCTCGGGCGATACGCCGTCACCATCGGCGACCTCGACCGCGTGAATCGCAGGCTGGACGAGATCAACGCCGTCACCCGCGAGGACATCCAGCGCGTCGCGAAGAAATACTTCACGGCGGACCGGCTGACGACTCTGATCGTCGAACCGGCGCCAGGGGCGGCCCTGGACGTGCCCGGCGACGACGCCCTTCCGAGCACCCAGCCGACGGACCGATGCGTTCCGCGCGAGCTCACCAGGCCGGCAGCGTTCCCGAAGGATGCCCCAGTCCAGCCGTTGCTGGACAGGATGCCGGCCATCAAGCACGCCGACAAGACGCTGCCCAACGGCCTGCGGGTCGTCGTCGTGCCGGACCACCGGGCGGCCTTCGTGCGGATGACGCTCGGGGTGAAGTTCGGCGGCTGGGCGGAAGACCCGGCCAGGCCAGGCGCCGCGGCCATGGCTGCCCGCATGATTGCCCGCGGCACGAAGAACTACTCAGCGGAGCGGCTGGCTGACGAATTGGAGCTCAACGCGATCTCGCTGGACGGCAACGCATCGTTGGACGTGACCGAGGTGCATGCCGACTGCCTGACGGAGCAACTGGACCGCGCCGGCAAGCTGCTGGCCGAGGTCGTGCTCCGCCCGGCCTTCGATCCGGCCGAGTTCAACCTGCTCCGCGACCAGACGCTGAGCAACCTGCTGATTAAGAGCAAGACGCCGGATTACCTAGCGGACCGAGAGTTCCGCACGCGGATGTTCGGCAGCCACCCCTACGCCCGCACCGCGACCGGCGAGCCGGAAGACCTTCGCCGCCTGACGCAGGCGGACCTGGCCGGCTGGTGGAAGCAGTTCATCCGCCCGGACGCCGCGACGCTCTACCTCGCCGGCGACATCGAGCCGGACGCCGCATTCGCCGCCGCCGCCAACTGGCTGGGCGAATGGAAGGCGGAGGGCAAGTTGCCCGAAGCGAAACTGCCCGCGATCCCCGCCGCCGACAGCATGAAGATATTCCTGGTCGATCAGCCCGGCATCGTGCAGAGCGAGATTCGCATCGGCCATCCGAGCATCACCCGTGACGACCCCGACTACTTCACCACCCGCGTGCTTACGCAGATCTTCGGTGGGGCGTTCAACAGCCGGTTGAACCAGGCGCTGCGGATCGAGAAGGGGCTGACCTACGGCGTGGGCGGCAGTTTCGTGGCCGAGCGGTTCGCCGGCACGTTCCGCATGAGGACGTTCACAAAGACGGCGCGGACAGCCGAGACGGTCAAGGCGTTGCTGGAGCAACTGGACCTGTTGCAGACCAAGGCCCCCACCGACGAGGAGATGAACATCTCCCGCAGCTATCTGGTGGGCAGTTTCGCCGGCTCGCGCGAGACGCCGCAGGCCACCGTGAACGACCTGTGGATGCTGGCCCAGTGCAACCTGCCGGACGACTTCCTCGACCGCTACCTCGACGGCATCGGCAAGTGCAAGTCCGCCGACGTGATCGGCGCCGCCAAGCGGCTGGTCCACCCGGCCCAGTTGATCATCGTTGTGGTGGCCGACGCCGCCGCGGTGAAAGCGGACCTGGAGAAGATCGCCCCGGTGACGGTGGTGACCAGGGCGGCGGCGACGCAGAAGGAGTAACGCTGACCCCAGATCGCCAACCGCCCTGCGATCGGAATGCCTCGTTTGATCGTGGTCTTCAACGGAGCAGGAGGAGTTCCCTTTCTTCCCGCCACACCGGGGCCGAAAAAGGGGACAGTCCCCGCCGATCTTGAACCAGGCCGGAATTCCGGGTTGCACTTTGCGGGCAACTCGGCAGAATACCCGCGTAGGCAGTGCCTTCTGTTCCGGCGACTCGGCGGCGAGCCGGCCGGGCAAACATCCTCACCCGAGTTGCGCCTCGTGCCAACTCAAAGCCAAAAGGCGTCCGCGGCTGCGCGGACGCGAAAGGGAGCTTCATGCCACGTCGCGCCGACATCAAGAAGGTGCTCATCATCGGTTCCGGCCCCATCGTGATCGGGCAGGCCTGCGAGTTCGACTATTCCGGCACGCAGGCGTGCAAGGCGCTGCGGAAGCTCGGATACCAGATCGTGCTGGTGAACTCCAACCCCGCGACGATCATGACGGACCCGGGCATGGCGGACGCGACCTACATCGAGCCGCTGAACGTCGCGGCGCTGACGGAGATCATCGCCAAGGAACGCCCCGACGCACTGCTGCCCAACCTGGGCGGGCAGACGGGGCTGAACCTGTCCAGCGAACTGGCCAAGAAGGGCGTGCTGGAGAAATACGGCTGCCGCGTGATCGGCGTGGACATCGATGCCATCGAGCGCGGCGAGGATCGGCTGGCGTTCAAGGAGACCATGACCAAACTGGGCATCGACATGCCCAAGAGCGAGATCACCTACAGCGTCGACGAAGCGGAGAAGATCGCCGCGAAACTGGGCTACCCGGTGGTGATTCGCCCGGCCTACACCATGGGCGGCACGGGCGGCGGGCTGGTCTACAACCAGGAGGAACTGCGGGTGGTAGCCAGCCGGGGCATCACCGCGAGCCTGGTCGGCCAGGTGCTGGTCGAGGAGTCGGTGCTGGGGTGGGAGGAACTGGAGCTGGAGGTGGTTCGGGACGCGAAGAACCAGATGATTACGGTATGCTTCATCGAGAACATCGACGCGATGGGCGTGCATACCGGCGATTCGTTCTGCGCGGCGCCGATGCTGACCATCGCGCCGGAGCTCCAGAAGAAATTGCAGGACTATTCGTATCGCGTGGTCGAGGCGATCAAGGTGATCGGCGGGACAAACATCCAGTTCGCCCACGACCCGAAGACCGGCCGGGTGGTCATCATCGAGATCAACCCGCGCACGTCGCGCTCCTCGGCGCTGGCGTCCAAGGCCACGGGCTTTCCGATCGCGATGGTCAGCGCGATGCTGGCCGGCGGCATGACGCTCGATGAGATCCCCTATTGGCGTGACGGCACGCTGGACAAGTACACGCCGTCCGGGGACTACGTGGTCATCAAGTTCAGCCGGTGGGCGTTCGAGAAGTTCAAGGACGCCCAGGACAAGCTGGGCACGCAGATGCGGGCCGTCGGCGAAGTGATGGCCATCGGCAAGAACTACAAGGAGGCGTTCCAGAAGGCGATCCGGTCGCTCGAAAACGGGCGCTACGGCCTGGGGTTCGCCAAGGACTTCCACAACCGTTCGCTCGACGAGCTGATGAACATGCTCAACGAGGCGACGAGCGAGCGGCAGTGGATCATGTACGAGGCGCTGCGTAAGGGCGCGGGCGTCGACGAGTTGTATCGCAAAACGTACATCAAGCCGTACTTCATCCAGCAGATGCAGCAGTTGGTGGAGATGGAGGAGCGGATGCTCCAGTACAAGGGCAAGTTCGCCCAGATGCCCGATGCCATGCTGGTGCAGGCCAAGCAGGACGGCTTCGCCGACCGCTACCTGGCGATGCTGCTGGGCGTGTCGGAGAAGCAGGTTCGCGACCGGCGGACCGGCCTGGGCGTGGTGCAGGCGTGGGACGCCGTGCCGGTCAGCGGCGTCGAGAACGCGGCCTACTACTACTCCACCTACAACGGGTCCGATCGCGTCCCCGTCACCGGCAACCGGAAGGTGATGGTGCTCGGCGGCGGCCCGAACCGCATCGGCCAGGGCATCGAGTTCGACTACTGCTGCGTGCACGCCGCGTTCGCGCTGCGCGACGCCGGCGTCGAGTCGATCATGGTCAACTGCAACCCGGAGACCGTGTCGACGGATTACGACACGTCGAACAAGCTGTACTTCGAGCCGCTGACGGTCGAGGACGTGCTGAGCATTTACGCCAAGGAGAAGCCCGAGGGCGTGATCGTGCAGTTCGGCGGGCAGACGCCGCTGAACCTGGCCACGCAACTGGCCGAGGCCGGCGTGAACGTGCTGGGCACCTCGCCCGACACGATCGACCTGGCGGAGGACCGCGACCGATTCCGCAAGATGATGGACAAGATGGGCATCCCCATGCCGCAGTCCGACATGACCTCGACGGTCGAGGAGGCGCTGGCGGCGGCGGACCGCATCGGCTATCCGCTGATGTGCCGCCCGTCGTTCGTGCTCGGCGGCCGGGGCATGGAGGTGATCTACGACGAATCGATGCTCCGCGAATACGTCGCCAAGGCGGTGAACGTCACGCCGGATCGGCCGATCCTCATCGACAAGTTCCTCCAGAACGCGATCGAGTGCGAGTCGGACGCGATTGCCGATGGCGTCGACACGTTCGTGCCGACGGTGATGGAGCACATCGAGCTGGCGGGCATCCACTCGGGCGATTCGGCCTGCGTGATCCCGCCGATCAGCATCCCCACCAAGCACCTCGACACGATCTGCGACTACACCCGCCGGATCGCCGCGGAACTGAAGGTGTGCGGGCTGATGAACATGCAGTACGCAATCGCCGAGGACATGGTCTACGTGCTGGAGGCCAACCCGCGGGCCTCGCGCACCGTGCCGCTGGTGAGCAAGGTGTGCAACATCCAGATGGCCCGCATCGCCACGCAGTTGATGCTCGGCAAGAAGCTGAGCGAGCTGGACGTCCGGCATCGGGCGATAACGCACTTTGGCGTGAAGGAGTCGGTCTTCCCGTTCAGCATGTTCCCGGAGGTCGACCCGGTGCTCGGGCCGGAGATGCGGTCGACCGGCGAGGTCCTCGGCATCGCCGATTCGTTCGGCCTGGCGTTCTACAAGGCGGAAGAGGCGGCCCAGACGTTCCTGCCGCTCGGGGGCAAGGTGCTGATCACGGTGTCGGAGCGCGACCGACCGGCCGTGCTCGAAGTCGCCCGGCGCTTCGCGGCCCTGGGGTTCCGGCTGATGGCGACCGCGGGCACGCACGCGTTCCTCACGCAGCACGGCATCGCCAGCGAGTCGGTGAACAAGCTGTATGAAGGCCGGCCGAACATCGTCGACTCGGTGATGAACAAAGACATCGCCCTGATCATCAACACGCCGCGAGGCCGGCACAGCGCCAGCGACGACAGCTACATCCGCAAGGCCGCGGTGAAGTACAAGGTTCCGTACATCACGACGCTGACGGCCGCGCTGGCCGCGGCCAAGGGCATCGCCGCCTATCGCGACGGGCGGGGCGAGGTGCGGTCGCTCCAGGCGTATCACAGCCGGATTCAGTAGGAGGGGGTTTGGCGGCTACCGCGAACCGATGACCCAAAGCGCCACACCGGCCAGGAACAGCAGGCCGCCGACCGCGCCGAGGACGTTCTTCAGCCGCGGCGAGAGCCTGGCGACCGGCCTGTTCACGATCGTCGCGACACGAAGCGTCAGGCGCTTCCAGCCAGCGAACGCCGCCAACGGATCGCCGCCGGGCTCGGCTGCGGGCTCGGACAACTCGGGCAGCGGCAGTTCGGGCTCGGGGGGGGGGGCCGCAATCGCGGTCGGCTTGGCCGGGGGGGCCAATGTTTCGCCCAGCGCATCGTCAGCCGACATGACAACCGCGTCGACCTTGGCCGGCGCGGGCGGCGGCTCCGTCGCGACGGCGGGCGCAGTCGCAGGAGCCGGTTCGGGCGCCGGCGCGGCCACTTCGGCTTGGGCCGGGGACTGCTCGACGGGCGCCGCTGTGGCGGGGGCCGCGGCGGTGGTTGGTTGATCGACAGCCGATTCGTCGATAGGGGCCGCGGGCGGCGAATCGGGCGGGTTGGCCGGTGCGACGGGCTCCGCGGCCTTGGCCGCCGCGGCGGCCTCTTCCGCCATGACGCGGGCAATCTCTTCCTGGCTGAGGAACTCGCCCTCGAGATCGAACCCGTCGTCGAGGCCGGTCTTGATCGCTTCCTCCGCCTGGCGGACAAGTTCCTCGTCGAGGACTTCCAACTGCGCCGCGTCCGCCGGGTCCGGCGGCGACAGCGCCGGCTCGATGGGCGACATCCCCGGCCGACGATCCACGGGCGCGAACCGTCCGCTTGTATTGACCGCAGTGCTGGCCATCAGAACCGATATCGGTTGGATTGAGGAGACGCTTGATTACTTCAGCTTCACCCGCACGCCATCGGCCTTCCACTGCTTGACCAGGTCCTGTAACTCGATGATCGTCTTGTGCAGGCGATCGCTGGCCAGCAGCATGTTCTCGTAGAGGGCCGGGTCGTTGATCAGCCGGCCGGCGGTGCCTTTGCCGTCGGCGATCGCGCCCAGGGACTTGTTCAGCTTGTCCAGCGCGCCGGCCAGTTGCACCGAGTTGACCGCCAGGGAATCGCCGATCCGCTTGAGCTGGGCGGTCGCGGTGGCGAACGTCTTGTCGGCGTCGTCCGCGACGACCACCGCCCGCTGGGCGAAGGTCTTCAGCGTCGTGGTCACATCCTTGGCGTTCTCGCTGGCCGCCCGCATGTTGGCCAGGAAAACGGAAACATCGCCGTTGCGGGCGTCGAGCAACTCGGTCATCCGCCGCAGCGTGATGTCCATCCGCTGCACCACGGTGCTCAGGTTGGCCAGCGGCTGCGTCGTCGCGACCAGCCGGCCGTCCGGGCCGGTGGTCGGCACGGTGTCGACGGCGTCCAGCATCTGCGGACGGAACAGCGTGTGCAGGTCCTCGGACAGGACGATCAGTGCCCTGCTGAGAGCGACCGTCTGCTCGCGAACGTCCGCCGGGATCAGTCCTTCGAAGCCGCTGACCACCTCGCCGGGCAGTTCAGCCTTGCCGTCCTTGGTAAGCATCTTCGCCGAGGCGGTCGGATTGACGACCAGTTCGATGGTCTGCTTCGCCAGCGTCAGCCCGCCCGTGTTGATCACCGCCCGGGAGTCAGCCGGGATGGAGTATTTCGTCTCGATGTCCGCGACGATCCTCACGCCGCCGAGGAACTGCTTCTGCGGATCGATCTTGCGAACATGGCCGACCAGCACGCCGGCGCAACGGACCTCGCTGCCGCTGGCGAGCGTGCCGGCGGACGGGAACCGCATGGTCAGCGCGTAGGCGTCGCTGAAGGCCCGGGGCTGGGTGCCGAACTTGATAATAAGCCAGCC
>JAQTVL010000063.1 GCA_028706835.1 Phycisphaerae bacterium
CTCGCCGGAATTGTATCCTCCCTCGCGCAACCCCGGCAAGTGCCTGACGTCTTCGCCGCTTGTGGAGTGCGGTAGCGCAGCTACCGCTTTGGCCCGGCGTACGCGTAAACCTTGGCGATCCGACCCGACCGCGGCAGTCGCTTGCCTCTTCGCAGGAAAGCGGGAGCTGCGCTCCCGCACTCCACAAACAGACATTCCTCGTCGTTCGTGAAGTGCAGTGCCAGACCCGCCGCACATCGCACGCGGCGAGAGAGTCGGCGGGCGGCTTTGCCGTTTCGCGATCTGTCCTTTGCCCCCTACTGCTTCCCCGCCTTCCCCGTTACCGCCCGCTTCGCGAACTGCACCGCCGTGAACGTGTGGCTGGCGAACTGGCAGCTTCGGGCGTCGTCGATGGTGATCGGCACGAACTGGCCCGGGCCCAGGAACGCGATCGGCGCCGGGTGCGAGTGCGGCAGGCGAGCCAACTCCGCCCCCCAGGCGGCGACCTCGTCGGCGAAGCCGTCGTGCGGCCCAGCCGGCAGGCAGAACACCGTCGCCGCCGGGCCGTCCGTCACGCCCGCCGGCAGCGGCGACGTATCGACCACACGGGTCATCACGTCCATCCGGGCCGCCGCCGACGCAGGCCGAAGGAACACGAACCGGTCGTCCTCCCGGGGCCAACTGGCCAGCTTGAGCATCTGCCCAGCCTCCACCTCGAACGCGATGGGCAGTTCCGTGTCGCCCGCCAGCCGGCCGATGTGCGGATCGAGCCGGTCCTGCGCGATCAGGCAGCGGTTGGCCGCCGCCTCCGCAGCCAGCTCTTCCTTGC
Source organism: Phycisphaerae bacterium (assembly GCA_028706835.1). Taxonomy (GTDB): domain Bacteria; phylum Planctomycetota; class Phycisphaerae; order JAJVII01; family JAJVII01; genus STB-87. The sequence goes on from JAQTVL010000063.1 coordinate 809, forward strand.
CGGCGACCATCGAGCCGAACGAGCGGTCGCGAATCTGCTTTGGCCGCCAGATCGGCCCGACGCGGAGCATCTCGTGCGCGGAGCGGTCCTCCCAGTCCAGCAGGCCGGTGATTTGCAGGACCACCACGCCGTCCGGGAACGCCCGCCCGGCGTGATAGAGGCGGGCGTAGCGCCCTCGCTGGCTGGCCAAGCCGCCGAAGACGATGGTCGAGCCGCCCCGGCCGGCGACGGCCGCCAGCAAACGGTTGGCGTCCCAGTTGTCGCGCTGCACGGTGGCCGGCGCCGCCAGCACGAGCAGCGCGGTCTCCGCGTCCGGGGCGGGCAGTTGCTTGGCCAGGAACTTGCCGGCTGCGTCCGCCGACGCGAACGTGCCCGGCGCGAACGCGCTGCCGAACCGGCAGCCCGTCCCGCCGATCGCCAGCACCGCCACCCCGCGATCGCTGGCGGCGCCCTCGCGCGTGGCCACGCCCGCCGCCGAGCAGCCGACCACGTCCGCCTGCGGGAAGGCCGACTGCACGATCGCCGCCATCGCCCGCGGGTTCTCCTCGCCGCCGAAGCACTCGAAGAAGACGACCGCCTTCGCCGGCACGCCGCCGAGTTGGCGGCGGGCGTTCTCCGCCGCCTGGCTCGTCGCCGCCGCGGACGTCTGCCCGCGCGCGAACCCGGTCGCGACGGACCACCGCGCCGACCCCGGCGGCGCGAGCGGCCCCTTCTTCAGTCGCGACCCGAAGTGAAACGCGCCGCACCCCGCGAGCAGCATCGCCGCGACCCCTACCAGCACCATGTTCCGTGCATACGCCATCCCACCCATTGTGCGCGGCGTCGCGGAAGACTGCAACGTCCCGGTGCCTTCGTGCCGCGGAAAAAGCCCAGGGATTGCCATCCCTGGGCTTCTTCCTGAAGCACGCCGATTCGTCTTCTCCTTGCTCCAATCGCGCCCTGCCGCTAAACTCGCTCCTGCGGCGATGGGCTTGCGGGACAGCGGCGGTCAAGGACGGCGGATGCTATACCCCCTCAGATTCAACCCGATCTTCAAGCCCCGAATCTGGGGCGGACGCCGCCTCGAAGAACTCTTCGGCAAACGCCTCCCCGCAGGCCAATCCATCGGCGAAAGCTGGGAACTGTCAGGCCTGCGCGGCGACGAGTCGGTGGTGGCCGCCGGCCCCCTGGCCGGCCAACGCCTCACCGACCTGGTCGAGCGGTTCGGCGCGGACCTGCTCGGCCGGGCAAGACTGCTCGATGGCCGGTTCCCGCTGCTGGTCAAACTGCTGGACGCGCGACAGAACCTGTCGGTCCAGGTCCATCCGGGGCCGCGGATGGTCCAGCGGCTGGGCCCCGGCGTCCGGCTGAAGAGCGAATGCTGGTATGTCATCGACGCCGCCGCCGGGGCGCAAATCTGGGTCGGGCTGAAGGCCGGCGTCGATCGCGACCAATTCGCCGCAGCGGTGTCAACCGGGACGGCCGGCGACTTGTTGTGCGGCCTCCCGGCGCGGGCGGGGGACTTTTTCTACCTGCCCGCCGGCACGGTTCACGCCCTGGGCGCCGGGATTGTGGTCGCCGAGGTGCAGACGCCCTCCGACACGACTTATCGTGTCTATGATTGGAATCGGATCGACGCCGCGACCGGCCAGCCCCGCCAGTTGCACGTCGCCGAGGCGCTCGAGGCGATGGACTACGCCCCGCCTCCGGCGCAGCCGAAACACGACGGGGCTGCCCGCGACGTGACGAGGCTGCTCGCCTGCGAGCACTTCGTCATCGACAAGCGAACCGTGCCGGCTGGTCAGACCCAGCCAGCCGGGCAGTCCGGGCGGATGGTCGTCTGGCAGGTGGTCGCCGGCAAGGGCCGGTTCGACTTCAGCGCGGCGGGCGCGTCAGCCGATCTTGTTGCCGGCGAACTCGTGGTTCTGCCGGCGTCGATGCCCCCGGCCCGCGTGACGAGCGAACAATCGCTGGAAGTGCTGGAAATCACGATACCGGAGTAAGGAGTGCCGAATATCTTTTTGTGGAGTGCGGGAGCGCAGCTCCCGCTTTGGAATACGGGCGCGACGTTCGACGACTCATAGCGGTAGCTTCGCTACCGCACTCCACAAAAGGACATTCGGTGCTGCACCCGGACCTAACTTGAACGCGAAATGGTTGTCCTTATGCCTGAACGTCTGCAAAAGATTCTGTCCGCCGCCGGGCTCGGGTCGCGACGCGCCTGCGAGCAGCTCATCCTCGAAGGCAATGTCCGCGTCAACGGGCAGCTTGTCAACACGCTGCCCGTCCTCGTCGAGGAGAACGACCGGATCGAGGTCGGAGGCCGACCGATCCGCCAGGAACGCAAGGTATACTTCATGCTCCACAAGCCGCGCGGCGTGGTCGTGAGCAACAGCGACCCCGCCGGCCGGACCCTTGCCGTCGACCTCCTGCCCGGCGTGTCGGAGCGGGTCTTCCCGGTCGGCCGGCTGGAGCAGGAAAGCTCAGGCCTGTTGCTGCTGACCAACGACGGCGAGCTGTCGAATCGGCTGACGCACCCGCGCTACGAGGTGGCCAAGACCTACGAGGTGCAGGTGGACGGCAACGTCGACGGCGAGAAGGTGCAGCGTCTGCTGGCCGGCGTCTATCTGGCGGAAGGGCGGACCCGGCTGGACCGCATCCGCGTCCTCTCGCGGTCGTATCGGGAATCCCGGCTGGCGATCACGCTGATCGAAAGCCGCAACCGTCAGATTCGCCGGATGCTGGCCAAGCTGGGCCACAAGGTGCGTCGCATGCAGCGGACGTCGATCGGCAAGCTGACGCTTCGCGGCGTGGGCGTCGGGCACTACCGCCCGCTGGAGGCGAACGAGATCAGGTATCTCAAGCAGATGGCGGGCCTGCTGCCGGGCCGCGAATCGCCCGCCGTGCAGACGCACGCGGAGTTCCCCTCTCCCCGTTCGACGGCGAACACGGCGGGCCATGGGCGAGGGAGGTCGGAAGGCCCCTCTCGCCGGCCTTCTCCCGGCGAAGCAGGGCGGCGTGGGGCGCGACCGCAGCGCGGGCGGGGTGGGCCGTCGCCCCGGCCTCGCCGACGCCATATTTGACAAGGGTGACTGAATGGCCGCCAAGGACTACGGGCCGCTTCGAAGTGCGATCTCCATCATCGGCGGGGTGCTCTACCTCGTCAGTTCGGTGGCCGCCGTGCCGCTCGTCTGGCGCCTCATCGTCCACCTGCGGGCCGGGCAGCCCGATCTGGCGCTCGCCTGGGCGCTGGGGCTGGCCGCTCTGATCCTGTTCCTGCTGGCCTGGTTCGTGATCGATCGCGTGTGCAACGTCGCCATCGATAGCGTCGAGGAAATGGCGCGGATGCACCGCACCACCCGCGCCGCCGCCGACCGCCAGGCCCAGATGCTCGCCGACCTGATCGAGCGGATCGACGGCCTGACCCACTGGACCGCCATGAGCGAGGCCACGCGCTCCCTGCTCGTCCGCCGACGCGAGATCGACGTCTTCGCCAAGCAGATCGAGTCCGCCATCGGCGAGGGCGACTGGCCCGAAGCCAGCCGGCTGATCGAGATGTACGAGGAGCACTTCGGCGATCACGAGATGGCCGAGCAGTTCCGCAAGCAGCTCGGCTCAGCCCACGAGGCGGCCGACGACCGCGTCATCCGCGGGCGGATCACCGAGGTTCGCCGGCTGATGGACGAGCAGAACTTCCCAGCCGCGGAGATGGCCCTGACCCGGCTGTGCAACGACTTCCCGGACGACAAGCGTCTGGACGACCTGCGGTCGACGTTCGTCCGCGCCCAGCGCCGCTACCGCGAGGGCGTGGAGGACACGTTCCGCCGCCTGCTCGCTGACCGCAAGTTCGAGGAAGCCGCCCCGCTCATCGACGAGATGCGCTGGCTGGACTCCGACGCCCTGGCCGCCTATCGTGAGCAGTGGAAGGATTGCCTCCGCCAGGCGCAGCACGAGGCCCGCGACTCGTTCAGCGCCGCCGTCAAGGACAAGCAGTGGGCCAAGGCTGTGGAGATCGGCGACGTGATCCTGGCCCGGTTCCCCGACACGACGCTGGCCGCGGAGGTGCGAAAGCACATCGACGCCCTCCGCCAGCGCGCCAACCCGGCGGCGGCCCCGGAGGGGCAATCCGAGCCGGGCCCGGCCGAACAGTAACATTCCCGACTAGGAGGTTGTCATGGCACAGTCGATTCGCGCGTGGGTGGTCGGTTCCAGCCTGCTGCTGGTGATGGCCCTCGGCGGCTGCTACCAGAGCCAGGGCCCGCTGGTCAGCGTGGGCGATACGGGTTACGGCCCGAAGCCGCGGGCCAACATTGCCAACATCCCGCCGGGGCCTGAGCACCAGGTCTGCCGCGACGAGATGGGCCGGGCGCTCGACCGCATCGCCAAGCTCGAGAAGGACCTCGACAAGTGCAAGCGCGAACGCGACGCCGCCAAAGACGAGGCGAAGACGTACCGCAAGCAGGTTGAGCGCCTCGGCGGGCACTAGGCCTCACTCGTCGCGCCAGCTCGACTCGCTCGCGCCGCTCGCCGGCGGGTTGGGGCCCCATGTGCCCGCGCGGTACAGCGCCAGCCGCTTCTGGCCCGCCTTCCAGGCGTCCAGGACTGGCTGGAAATATGCCCACGCCGACTCCACCGCGTCATACCGCAGGAACAGCGACGAGTTGCCGATCATCACGTCCAGCAGCAGCCGCTGATACGCGTCCGCCAGCGGCTGGCCGAACGTGCCGCGATAGCGGAAATCCATCGACACCGGCTCGATGCACAGCCGCGGCCCCGGCGCCTTCGCCCCGAACTCCAGCGCGATGCCCTCGTCCGGCTGGATGCGGATGATCAGCCGATTGGCCGGATGAACCGGGCAGTCCAGGCTGCGGAACAGGTTCACCGGCGGGTGCTGAAACTGCACGGCGATCTCGGTGAGCTTTCGCGGCAGCCGCTTGCCGCAGCGCAGGTAGAACGGCACCCCGGCCCACCGCCAGTTGTCGATGAACGCCCGGACCGCCAGGAACGTCTCCGTCTGCGAATTGGCCGCCACGTCCGGCTCCTCGCGATAGCCGGGCACGGGTTTGCCGTCGATTTCGCCCGCGGCATACTGTCCCGCCACCACGTCCTCGACCGTCAGCGGCCGTAGCGACCGCAGCACCTTGATCTTCTCGTCCCGCGTGCCGTCGGGCGTGCCGACCGCCGGCGGCTCCATCGCCACCAGCGTGAGCAGTTGCATCAGGTGGTTCTGCGCCACGTCGCGCAGCAGGCCAGTCTGCTCGAAGAACTTGCCCCGCCCCTCGACGCCGATGGATTCCGCCACCGTGATCTGCACGTGCTCAATGTGCTCGCGGTTCCACATCAGCTCGAAGATCGAGTTGGCGAACCGCATCACCATCACGTTCTGCACGGTCTCCTTGCCCAGGTAGTGATCGATGCGGAAACTGTTCGCCTCGCCGAACACCGACCGCAACGCTTCGTTCAACTCGTGCGCGCTCGCCAGGTCCGTGCCAAACGGTTTCTCCACGATGATCCGCGCCCAGCCCGAGCCCCGAGCGGAAGCTCGGGGGCGGTTGGTGAGCCCGACCTCCCCGATCCCCCGGATGATCGGCAGAAACTGCTGCGGCGGCGTCGCCAGATAGAACAGCACGTTGTTGCCCAGCGGATAGTCCTTGTGGAGTTGTTCGATCCGCCGAGCCAGCCGGTGCATCTCGTCGAGCACCGACACGTCCGCGGGTTCATAGAACAGCCGGCCAGCCAGCCGCCTGAACTTCGGGTCGTCCAGCGCCGTCTTGTCCCCGAACTCGGCGACGGCCTCTCGGAAGTAATCGCGGAACTCCTCGTCGCTGCGCCGTCCCCGGCTGCACCCGAGGACCGCGAACTCATCAGGCAACTGGTCGAGTTGAGCGAGCTTGGAGATCGCCGGCACGAGCTTGCGCGCGGTCAGGTCGCCGGTGGCCCCGAAGATGACCATGAGGCACGGTTCGGGCCTTGGCCCGCGCTGCTCGCCAATATCATGCGGCGTCGGCTGGCAGAGCGGCTCGGCTTGACGATCGACGACCTGGTTGACAGTAGACATGGCCGGCTCCCTTCGATTGGATCGCTCAATTATTCCGGCTTGGACGTGAAAGAAAAGCCTGAACCGCAGAGATCGCAAAGAGCGCAAAGGAAGAACCGGAGAGGCAGGAACTGCCTCGGGTAGGCTGGACACGGCTGGAACTACTTGCGGCGGGGGCGGCGGAGTTACCCGTGCGGCTGAGAGTCTGAGGGTTTACCGTCGAAAGATGCGTATGACCCCCGCGACGACCAGATCACAGACGAACTTCGCCGCTGCGCAGGCAATCGCGATAACAATGCAGTTGCCGACGAGTGCCGGGATACTCCATACGGGGGGAGCGATTTCGCGTTGGGTGAACAACCCTTCGTGCCAGAAGCAGAATGGATAACCTCGTCCGACAAGCGTTGACGGAATGAAGTAGGGAATCGTATTGAGCCAGATGAGCAATCCTGCAACGATGGCGGCCAACAGACACGAGATCTTGGGGCCCCTCATCCCGAGCATGGCGTCCCCAGGTAAGTGTGTGACGAATCTCGATCGTCGGCGCTGATTCTGACCGGCATCCTTGGCCAGGTCAAGCGGGAACGTAGCTCTGCGACGAGGGCAGGCAGGCAAAATCTCCCGTGCCTACAGGTCCTTCGGCGTCAACCCGGTGCGTTTGGCGATGCGGGCAAGCATGGCGGGGCCGATCTCATCGCGGTCATGAAATGCGAAGACAAAATCGGGCCAACCGGGACGGCAGAGCACCTGATGCGATCCCCCGAGTTGCCGTTTGACCGACCAACCGATGTGGAGCAGGGCCGACAGGACGTGCCTGGCTTTGGACGACGGCCAGACGCTCATGCCGGCACGCGAAAGATGGCGCCCAGTTCGGGAACGGTTTCGTTGTGCTCCAACCGGTCAGCGAGAACCCGCAGAGCCAGCGCCTTTGCTTTAGCCACGGCCTCTTCCCGAGTCCGCCCGTAGCTCATCACGCCCGGAAGGTCCGGAATCTCGGCAATCCATCGACCGTCTTTCTCGCGTTCGGTCTCGATGTTCATGCTGGGCTCCTACAGCTATTATAACTTGCCCGAGTTCGCGAGCGGCCGATCATCGCCCCAATTTCCGGTGCAGTTGGGCCAGAGTAGCTCCGCCGGGCTGCCTCATCCGGCGGCGGCTTTCAGCCACGTCGCCGGCATCCTGTCGCTCTTGTGCAGCCTGCTTGCGGGCCTGGGCGGAAAGGCGATCAAAGTCGCGCCTGGGGATCACGACAAATTCCCGCCCCGCGATCTTGAGAGTTTGCATAACCATCATTGCACCTGTCATTGTGAGCCGCAGGTTATTCTATCATCCGTTCACGTTTGGTCGAAAGGAAGTTTCCGATCTCAATCACAACGCAAGGAGGTGCAACGTCTCCGCGCTCTTTGCGCTCTCTGCGGTTCAATCTTTTCGCCGTTCCGCCACGGCCGCCACGCCGGTTTCCTCGATCAACTCGTAGCGCTGGTTCCGCCGATGCGGCGTGAAGCCCGCGGCGCGGATCAGGTGGCGCAGGCCCACCTCGTCGAGGTGGTGGATCGTGCCGGCGGAGGACACGACGTTCTCCTCCATCATCACGCTGCCCATGTCGTTGGCCCCGAAGAACAGGGCCAGTTGGCCGATCTTCGCCCCCTGCGTCACCCACGACGCCTGCACATTAGGCACGTTGTCAAGGAACAGCCGCGACACCGCGAGCATTCGCAGGTAGTCGTAGGCGCTGGCGAGGCGGAGGTCGTTCGGCGACGCCTTGGTCAGCGGCGCATTCTCGTGCTGGAACGTCCACGGGATGAACGCGATGAAACCGTGCGTTTCGTCCTGTAGCTCGCGGATTCGCTCCAGGTGCTCGATCCGCTCCTCGTCCGTCTCGACGTGCCCGAACATCATCGTCGCCGAGGTCACCAGGCCGATGCCGTGCGTCTGCCGCATGGCCTCCAGCCAGTCGGCGGTCAGGCATTTGCCCGGGCTCAGCCGCTTGCGGACGCGGTCGACGAGGATTTCCGCCCCGCCGCCCGGCAGCGAGTCCAGCCCCGCGGCCCGCAGCCGCAGCAGCACGTCGCGCATCGGCAGGCCGGACAGCCGCGACAGGTGCGCGATCTCCGGCGGGCTGAGGGCGTGCAGGTGGATGGCCGGGTAGTGCGACTTGATCGTGCGGAACAGGTCCTCGAACCATTCCAGCGGCAAGAGCGGGTGCAGCCCGCCTTGGAGCAACACCTGCGTGCCGCCGATCGCGACCAGTTCGCCGATCTTGGCCAGCAGGGCGTCCATCGACAGCAGGTAGCCGGCTGGGTCGCCGGGCGCCACCTTGAAGTTGCAGAACGCGCAGTTGGCGGCGCAGACGTTCGAGTAGTTGATGTTGCGGTCAACGACGTAGGTTCGCACCGGCTCCGGGTGGAGCCGCAGCGTCACGGCATGTGCCGCCCGGCCCAACTCGTGAATGCTCGCGTTGCGGAGCAGGTTGCGTGCGTCAGCGGCTGTCAGCCGATTGGTCATGCTCTTCTCTTCTCCCTCCCCCTTTGGGGGAGGGCCGGGGAGAGGGGCCGCCGCAAGCCGGAAGGTGTTCGCCAGGCGACCCCAACGGCCAGGAGACTCGCCTTCGGCTCGTCCCCTCTCCCTGACCCTCCCCCCAAGGGGAGGGAATAATGCTACGCCAGCCCCGCCTCCCGCGCCAAGTCGATGAATCGCTCCATCCCCGCCAGCCGCTCCGCCGTCAGGTCGTATTGCAGGTGCCGCGTCATGTATGTCAGCGCCAAATCGACCGGCCAGCCAAGCGACGGGCCGGCCTCGCGGGCGATTCGCTCGCGGTTGGCCAGGCCCGCTGACTTGGCACCCGCCAGGATCGCCGGCAGGTCGCCGAGGTCCCGGCCCCCCTGGGCGGACCACACGGCGAACACGAACGGCAAACCCGTCCACTCGCGCCATGCCAGGCCCAGGTCGAGTTGCACAGGCCAGGGCGACCGCGGATCGTTCGGACCGGCAGACACTACCTTGTCCCCGATCAGCAGCACGCTGTCGGGCTGCTCGCCGTGCGGCCTGGCGAGCAGGTCGGCCATGTCGGCCGGCTCCAGCCGGGGCGATCGGCTGAACTGGTGCTTGAGGATCAGCGTTGCCAGCGCGACGGACGTGTGGCTGTCGGCGTCGACCGCCAGCGTCTCGATCCGCTCGATCGGCACGCGGGAAAAAATGCGGACGGTAAGCGTCTCGGCGTCGGAGGCGATACACCCAGCCGGCACGATCGCCCATCGCCCGCCGGCCCGGGCGTAGTCGATGGCCGGCGTCATGGCCACGTCGTATCGGCCGTCGTCCAGGCCCGCGCCCAGCGCGCTGGGCACGTCGAGCACGAGCTGCACCGACGGGTGGTCCGACAGCCCGAAGATGAGCGGGCGGGCATTGAGGAACCGCACGGCGGCGACGCGGAAACGGCGGGATGGATCGGCCCTGCGAATCATCGGCGACATTATAGCAATCGTCGCGGCGTCCGCCTTGACAGTCAGCGCCGCTCGCCCCACAATGCCGCGATTGTTTTTGCGAGGTTCTCGAATGCCCCAATCACTTCCCCCCGCCGAGTGCAAGCGTCGCGCCCTCTTCGGCGCCGATTGGTTCGTCAATACATCGTCGTATTCAGCTTTCGGACTCGATCGATTCCGCACCTTCGTCGCTACACGCAGGAAAGGTTAATCATGGCCAAGCTGACCAACGCCGAGTGCAAACGTCGCGCCCTGCTGGCTGCGGACTGGTTCGTCAACACGCAGGTCGTGCAGGAGAAGCCCAAGTGGGACGCCAACCACGGCCGGATCTACTACAACCGCCACCTGCCGACGGAGAGCACGGTGCTGGGCCTGAGTTGGAGCCAGGGCCGGGCGATCATGTGCCTGCTGGGCGCTTGGCAGACGACAGATAAGCAGGTTTACCTGGACGCCGCCATCCGCTGCGGCGACTATCTGCGGCACACGCTCCAGCGCACCGACGCCCGCAATCCGCGCAGCTTCGGGGCCTTGGCTGAGGAGGTGCCGACCTCAATGTTCAGCTACCCGCGCGACGGCATCGAGGGCGCGTTCGGAATGCTCATGCTGTATCTGGCCACCGGCGAGAACGACTGGCTGGAACGCTGCGAGCTGTTTGCCGGGTGGTTCATCAAGAACGCCTACGATGCGAAGGCGAAATGGGTCTACGGCCGGGTCGGCTTCTTCGACACCGAGGAGTCGATCGGGTTCAGCTACATCCAGGGCGGCGGTTCGCCGTTCTTCTGGCACCTCTACCAGGTTACGAAGAACCCGCGCTATCGGCGGATGGTGATGATCCTCGGCGACGGCATGCTGAATCGCTACATCGATCCGGAGACCGGCGCGATCGTGCCCGACGCGATCGGCAGCCATCACTCGATCAAGATCGGCGGCAAGGCGGTCGTGTTCAACGACGACGGCTCGTCGATCGCCCTGACCTGCGCCCACGCGGCCACCGGCAGGAAGCAATCGAAGTACCTCGATGCTGCGATCCGCTACGGCGACTGGATCATCACCGGCTGCCCGCGCCCGACCGGGCGATTCAGCGCCAGCGGCATGCAGTCGGTGTTCCTGACCGAACTGACGGCGGTCACCGGTATCGCGAAGTACGCCACTTTCGCCCGCGAGCTGATGGCCGACCAGGTGAAGCTCCAGATCATCGCCCCGGGCAAGAATGATCGTCACGGCGGCTACCGCGGCGAGGACGAGAACCCCGACTGGTATGGGCCGAAGGGGAGCAAGGCCACCGACTTCGTCGTCACACGGACGACCGCATATTCGACGATGGCGCTGCTCCGCCTGGCAGGCTCATGCCACGGCCCGAACTACTCGGCGCTGGGGCTGAAGGATCTGGTCAAGACGCGTAAGTAGGGAATCGGCGAACACTCTCCGGCGAGCCGTGATTACTGTCCCGCCCCCAGGTCCAGGTCGGCCCACACCTGGTCAAGCTGGGCGTTGTTGGCGGTGGCGGTGGCGGATACGCCGGCGGCGGTGAACAACTCCGCCACGTCTGTGCGGTATAGCACCCGGCCCGATGCATAGAGCACGTTGTCGCCGCTCTCGTGCTGAAACTTCAGCCGCGATGGCGAGATCAGCAGGTCGGCTGCCATCGCCTGGCCCGGGCCGACCCGCGAAACGTGTGTGAGCGTTCCGCCGGGGAACGTGAAGTATCGGCGGGAGTATCCGGTTCGCATGGACCCGCTGGACCATGGGTTCTGCGGATTGTCGTACTGGTGGGTCTTGGACTTCATGCCGGGGCAGAAGAACGTTTGGATCGACGGCACGTAGTTCTCGACATACAGGGCCGTCCAGTCCTCGACGCCGGGGTCCGCCAGGGTGTAGTTGCGGGCCCGTTGTGTCGCGCTGCTGCCATACGTCGGATAGACCTGGTGGGCGGACACGTATTGGCTGAACGCGACCCCGAGGCAGTGAGATCGGAAGAG
>JAQTVL010000605.1 GCA_028706835.1 Phycisphaerae bacterium
GATCTTGGGTGCCGAACTTGATAATCAGCCAGCCGAGCATGGCCAGCGCGATCAGCACGAACAGGCCGACCAACAGGTTCTTGGATGCGCTTGACATGGCTATTGCTCCTCCGTCCGCGTCTCGATCGATTCGCTCAGGTCCGCGTTTCGCAGGGACGCGAGGTCCTCTTCATCCGCTTCGCCCCGAATGAACCGCTGCACCGTCGGCTGCTGAATCCGGGCAAATTCGTCCTTCGGGGCGTCCGCGAGCACCCTGCCCTCGTGCAGCATAATCAGCCGATCGCCCACCTTGAACGCGCTGGTCATGTCGTGGGTGACGACCAGGCTGGTCACGTGCAGATCCTGCTGGAGCTTGATAATCAACTCGTTGATCACATCCGAGCGGATGGGGTCCAGGCCGGTGGTCGGCTCGTCGTAGAGGATCACCTCGGGCTGAAGTGCGATGGCCCGTGCCAGGGCGACCCGCTTCCGCTGCCCGCCGGACAGGTCCGCCGGCATGCGGGCGGCGAAGTCTTTCAGCCCCACGACGGTCAGGCACTCCATGGCCCGGTCGCGGATCTCCACGCGGCCGAGGCTGGCGTGCTCGATGAGCGGGAACATGACGTTCTCGACCGCGGTCATCGAATCGAACAGCGCCCCGCCCTGAAACAGGAACCCGAACCGCGTCCGCACGGTGTAAAGCTGCTTCTCGGTCAGCCCAGCCAGGTTCTGGCCGTCGAACAGCACCTCGCCGGCGTCCGGCTGGAGCAGGCCGATCACGTGCTTGAGCAGCACGGTCTTGCCGCATCCGCTGGGCCCGAGCACAACGCTGGTCCGCCCGCGCTCGATATCCAGCGACACCCCGCGGAGCACCGGGGCGGGCCCGAAGCTCTTGCGAATGTCGACAAGGCGGATGATCGCGTCCATAGTCCGCATTCAGAAGATCGACGAGAAGCCCCAGATGCGAAGGCCGATCGTCTGCAACAGCAGGGCCAGGAAAAAGTCCAGGATCAGGATGGCCATGAAGCTGGCCACAAACGCCTCGGTCGTCGCCCGCCCCACGCCGGCGGCGCCGGGGCGGCAGTGGAAGCCCTTGTAGCAACTGATCAGCGAAATCGCCCCGCCGAAAAACACGCTCTTTATCAGGCCGATGGCGATGTCCCACCGGCCGACCAGCTTGGTGGAGTATTCCCAGTAGAAGTCGCTGTTCACGCCGTAGACGATGACCGAAATGAAGTATCCGCCCAGCACGCCCATGATGTCGCAATAAGCGGTCAGGAACGGGATGAGCAGCAAGCAGCCCAGGAACCGCGGGCAGACCAGGAAGCGGATCGGCGAGGCGCCCATAGCGCGGACGGCGTCGATCTGCTCGGTGACGCGCATGGTGCCCAGTTCCGCCGTGAGGGCGCCGCCGACCCGCCCAGCCAGCATCACGCCGGCCAGCACGGGGCCAAGCTCGCGCAGCACGGAGATATTGACGATGACGCCGAGGCGGTCGGTGAGCCCGGCGGCGGCGAACTGCTCGTAGGCCTGCACCGCCAGCACCATGCCGACGAACGCGCCGGTGACCAGGATGACCGGCACGCTGCGTGTGCCGACCTCGTAGAACTGCGGGGTGAGCAGCCGGCGATATCGCCACCGCCACCAACGCGTGCCGAGGATGGCGGACAGCGTCTGCCCGACGAAAACCCAGAACTGCCCGAAGGACGCCAGCAACGCCAGCGCCATGGCGCCCAAGGCGGACACCGGCTGGGTCAGGATGGAGGGTTTCGGGTCGGTCACACCGCTACTCCGACAGTGCGTAAAGCGTCAGCCCGGTGGCCAGTTTCGGGTAGAAGAACGTCGACTTCTGCGGCATCAACTCGCCGGACAGGCAGACATCGCGAACCGCCGCCAACGGCGTCGGAGCAAGAATGAACGCCAGTTTGGTGAGCGCCTCCGTCCGTGCGGCGCCGCCAACCGCTCCGCCCGTGCCAAACGCGGTGGAACTGTCCATCTTCGTCGCGGCGAGCGCCGCCGCGGTGTCCTTGCCGCTGTGCGGGTATTCTATCCCCGCCGGCTCGCCCGCAAGCGGGCCCAGCACCTCGGCCAACAGGTAGCGATGCAGGATGGCAACGTCCAGCCGGCGATACGCCTCTTTGCGATCCGGCTCGAAGCGGTCGAGCAGTTTCGCGTCGGCCAGGCGAAGCAGCAGCGAGTCGGCTGAGTCCGCGGACTTCACGCCGAACCAGCCCGGCCCCTTGGCTAGAACGGCAGCCTCCAGTTCGCCGACGCTCAACGCGCCGACCTGCACCTCAAATACGCCGCCGAGTTTCGCCGCCAGTTGCGACAGCGCGACCGGCCGGCACGTGACGACGCGGTGCGTCGGCAGAATCGCCAGCCCTGGGTCGTGCATCGAGACGCAGACGAACATGACGAACCTGGCCGGGTGGTCCGCCGGCAGCGGGCCCTGCTTTTCCAGTTCAGCCAGGTAGTTCAGCGCGGTCGTGTAGCGATGGTGCCCGTCGGCAATGAAGATCGGCCTGGTCGCCATGGCTCGCGTCAGCGCCGCGACCTTGGCGGGATCGTCCACCCGCCAGGCCTCATGCGCCACGTTACCGAGCCTGCCCCGCATGGTCGGCGCCGCCGGCAGATTCGCGTAGAGCGAATCGGTAATCGCGTTGCCGTCGTCGGCGAACAGCCCGAAGATCGGCGAAAGCTGCATACGGGCCGCCCGCGTGAGCATCAGCCGATCTTCCTTCGGCCCGCTGAACGTCTGCTCGTGCGGGAAGATTCCGGTCGGCGTGGCCCGGAACTGCTCGGCCCGCACGCGGGCAATGAAGCCGCGTCGGGTGATCTTCCGCCCGCCGGCCTCGAACGTCTGCTGATACGGGTAGACAGCCGGCGCCGAGTCGCGGACCAGCACGCCGCCGGCCAGCCAGCCTTGCAGCAAGTCAGCCGCCTTGCGATATGCCTCCGCCGGCCCCGCCGATTTCGGCGGCGTGTGCGGCAGGTCCGCCGCGACGATGTTGTTCGGATCGCGCTTCAGCATCGCGACCTTGTCGGCCTCGCTGAGCACATCATACGGCGGCGCGATCC
>JAQTVL010000606.1 GCA_028706835.1 Phycisphaerae bacterium
AGGTCGAACGCGTCGATCTGTGGGGCAACCGCGAGAAGGTGAAGACCGCCGCCCCCGGCGACGGCGACGACCCCGACAGCCCGCAGACCGTCACCGCCGGCAAGCTGCCGTTCTTCCTCGACGGCACCGATCCCCGGCTGGCCCGCCTGCGGGCGAGCGTGAAGATGGACCCGCCGTTCGTTCCGTCGACCTATCGCAAGCACACGCGCCGCGTGCGGTTCACCAACACGTTCACCACGCCGGTCTCCGGCAAGATGACGCTCCACTTCCCCGCCAACTGGGAGGTCCACCCGCGGATCATCCCCTTCTCCGTGCAGGCCGGCGAGACCTTCAGCCGGGACATCGACATCCGATTCCCCTACAACGCCGAGGCCGGCACCAAGCTGCTGACCATCGACTTCGCCCTCGACGCCGAGCGGGCCTATCGCGTGCAGATGTCCACGAAGTTCGAGTTCGGCCTGGGCGACGTGGACGTCACGACGCTGACCCAGTGGCTGCCCGACGACGAGTTGCTCGTGACGATGAACGTGACCAACCGCAGCGACGCCCGGCTGGACCTGTTCTGCTTCGTCGTCGCCCCCGACCTGCCGCGGCAGGAGCGCGTGATCGCCGGGCTGCCACCGGCCGGCGCCGCCGCCAAGAGCTTCCGCATCCCCGCCGCCCGAGGCTTGGTGGGCAAGTCGATCCGCGTAGGCCTGCGCGAGGTCCGCGGCAACCGCATCGTCAACTACGACGTGCCGATCAAGTAGCCCCGCCAAGCGCAGCGTGAGTTGGATTTCATCCTCCACCCCCCTTTTTGAAATGTGCCACCATGTGGAGTATTTCAATCATCGCAGTTACGCACCTTATGTTTTTCGCAAGAGACTGCATATAAATCACTTGCGGCTTTTCCGCACAGCTTAAGTGTGTTTCGCCAAAACGAATCCTGCTCATTTGGACCTCGATTCGATCAAGACGTGGAAGATATCTTCCATGACGTGGAGGATATCTTCCATTCTTGATCTCGCCACACCACGATACGGTGGTTATTATCGGACGCGAATCCATACCGCCCAACCGGCCAAGGGAGGGCCCCGCTGCATCCGGCCGGGGCACAACAACGCGTGTCCCACCAGAGCCGCGGGGCTGTTGACAGGACATGCACAGTGGGTATCGTACGGGCATGAATCCAATACCCTCTGCACCCCTGGTTCCCGGCACAGCCTGCTCCCTGGCCCTCGCTCTGATCCTCGCTTCGGCCAGCCTATCACCCGCCCGGGCCGCCTACCCGGACGGCCGACCGGAGGCGACGACGCGGATGGACGGGCAGGACCAGGGCGTGGTACTCAAGCACGGCGACGGGCCGGACAGGTGCGACCAGCGCGGCGCGCGTGACGTCTGGGTCTACGAGTCGGGCGGAACCTACTACATGCACTATGACGGGGCCGGCCCGACCGGGTGGCTGGCGTGCCTGGCGACCAGCCCCGATTTGGTACACTGGACGAAGAAAGGCCCGGTGCTCGACCTCGGCAAGCCTGGCGAGAGGGACTCCGCATCCGCGTCCTACGGCGTGACGTACTTCGACGGCAAGACATGGCACATGTTCTACCTGGGCGCCCCAAGTGCAACGGGCAAGCCGGATTGCATCCCCCAGTTCCCTTACCTGACGATGAAGGCCCGGAGCGATTCGCCCGGGGGGCCGTGGGTGAAACAGAAGGACGTGACGCCGTTTCGCCCCAAGCCCGGCACCTACTACGGCGCCACCGCCAGCCCCGGCCACGTCGTCAAGAGCGGCGACGAATACCTGATGTTCTTCAGCGCCTCCATGAAACGCACCATCGGCATCGCCCGCACAAAGGACCTCGACGGCCCATGGGCCATCGACCCCGCGCCGATTGTGCCCGCCGCTGAGCAGATCGAGAACTCGTCCCTGTATTACGAGCAGGCCAACAAGACCTGGTTCCTGTTCACCAATCACGTCGGCCTGGCCGGCGGTGAATACACCGACGCCGTCTGGGTCTACTGGACGAAGAACCTGGACAAGTGGGACGCCGCCAGCAAGGCCATCGTGCTGGACGGGAAGAACTGCAAGTGGAGCCGGCGGTGCATAGGCCTGCCGTCGGTCGTGAAGGCCGGAAATCGCCTTGCGGTTGTCTACGACGCCCCCGGCGGCGACAGCACCAGCCACATGGACCGCGACATCGGCCTAGCCTGGCTGGAGTTGCCGCTGTCGCCGCCCAGGCAATGACCTCGGCAACCCGAACGGCGTCACGCAATGACTATCATGTCCGGAATCATTGGGGGAACATGGACGGCTTACTCTCGATTCGCCACAGGACTGGGCGGGACATCATCAAAGAGTTGCGATTCGCCGCCATTATCGCCAGTACCATTAGACGCTTGCTTCTTCGGCTCCGTGGCGCAAGCCGGGCAATCGAAGTCCAGCCGGACATTCCTCATGCCCTCAATAGACAGGCGATCGTGAAGTAATCTGACTTTGACCTGTGATGCGCCGCCCATGAAGCGAAATGCGGACGCGGCGACGTAAACTTGGTTCAACTCGAATGCGCACCACTGACGGCCGAGCGCCTCCGCGGCGGCGCCGGTCGTGTTGGAGCCGGCAAAGATGTCGATTACCAGGTCCCCTGGATCTGTCAGGAACTTGATGAAGAATTCCGGCAGTCGCTGTGGAAAACGGGCCGGGTGCCCCTCGACGCCGGCCATCTTGCAGAGGCGCAGATAGAGCGAATTGCTTTCCGTGTTGGGGATTTGGAGCAAATTCGACGGAATGGCTCCGCCCTTGTCGCTGGTGATCTCCCCGAACCCAGAGCTGATTTCGTGGCCCGATGGTCGCTTCTTGGGCGTGTACCACTTGCCCGGATTCTGCATCAACTTCTTCATTCGGTCCGAGAACGGAGCCAGGACGTTCGAGACATTGGCCTTCGGATAATCCGATTTGGAGAACCACCCAACTGTGTTGACTGCGTCCTTTGCCCGCAGTTTGCGCTTGTTCACCCACTCAATCGGCGACGGCAGTTTGGCCGGGTTGAACCAGAAGAACTCCTCGGCC
>JAQTVL010000064.1:0-3140 GCA_028706835.1 Phycisphaerae bacterium
CCATAACTATAAGTGCCGAATGCCGAGTGCCAAGTGCCAAATTAGCGACGCCGCTGCCTGGCAGAATGCCAGCCTATCAATTGTGACGCACGGGGCGGAGTCGGGGCTGTAAATTGTGTGTAACGAAGGGCAAGCGGGCGCGGCGATAAAATTTGGCGGCATGCTTGCGAATCCGTCCTTTTGTGGAGTGCGGTAGCGCAGCTACCGCTTTGGCGGACAGGCGCGACGCTGCGGAGTCCACAGCGGTAGCTTCGCTACCGCACTCCACAAACGGCAAAGAGTCACGCCTGCGGCGAGCTTCGGATCGCGGCTAAACAAGAGCCCCGGGCATGCTCACCTGGGGGCTCTTTCGCGCCGTCTCGCCGTCTCGCCGTCTGCGTGTCTATCCGTTATTCCGCGGGGCGCCGAGTTTTTCGCGCAGGTCGTCCAGGATCGCTTTGCCGCGGGACTGGAGCGTCTGCTTCATCTTCACCAGCTCCGCCTGCGAATGCGGCGTATCGTGCAACTGCACGTGGAACCGGAGCGAGTTGCCCGTGCCCGACGGGCGGACCGTCAGGTGGCTGAGGCGGTCGTCGGAGAAGAAGAACCGGAAGCCCTCGTCGGCGAAGACGAAATCCTCGGTTGGCGGGAACAGTTCATCATACTTGCCCGTGCGATACAGACATACCGACTTGACCAGCACGCCGCCGATGAGGAGCCCGCCCTTCTGGGCCTGCTGATACATCGCCAAGGCCGTGCGAAGAATCCGCATCTTCAGCCGATCGCCCTCGATACCCGGGTATTCGCCGTCCATCGGGTCCGGCTCGTAGAGGTTCGCGAAGACGCCCACGTCCGGGTCGAGGTAGATCTTCTCGTCGACCAGTTGGCCGAGGCTCACGCCCTGACTCTTGGCCCACGCAGCCACTTCGGTCATCAGCAGCGCCGCCAGCGTGCCGTCTTTGTCGCGGACGTGGCCGTCGACGCCAAGCGAGCGCGCGTCCGGCGGCGGGCCGCCCAGCAGCGAAAAACCGTTGCTCTGCTCCATCGCCCCGACGTTGAACGACCGCTTGCCGTTCTCCATGCCGATCGCGTCGCAGATATACGGGTGGCAGAGCGGCTGGTCGGGCTTCAGCCGGCCGTCCTTGAGCGGCACGAACTGCCCGGCCTTGCCGTCCCAAACGTCGCGGACGGCCGCCGACAGCGACGCGAACCCGACCCAGGTGTGAATGACACCCAGGCCATACTTGCGGGCCACGCGAGTGATCGCGTCGGTGGTCGTGTGCGAGAGGACGACGAATTTCTTGTCGGCGTCGACGACCCGGCCGAACTTCGCGACCTCCTGGTTGAGGCGGTACCAGATGAGCACGGCCCACGCCTCGTCGGCCGAGAGCAGCCGGTAGTCCTTCCCGCCGTAGACCTGTTCCTGGCCTTTCTGCGTCTTGATGATGATGCCGCAGCGGTCGGCATCCGGGTCCGTGCCCACGAGGATATCCAGCCCCGGCCACTTGGCCGGGTACTGCTTCTTGAACGTGCCGGCGGCGATGGCCGCCGCCCGGTAATCGCCGGGGTCGGGCTGCTGTTCATGGCCGGGGCGGCTGTCGAACGACGGAAACAAGCCGTCGAGGTCGTTCAGCCCGCCGTCCGTAATCGGGTTGACATCCACGAACCCGACGTCCCGCAGCAGCCGGGGCACCGCGATCCGCCCGGCACCGTGGAACGCGCAGAACCCGACGTGCAGCGGGTCCTTCGCGGCCCGTTGCTTGCCGGCCAGGTCGTCGGTCAGGATGAACCTGCGGACGTGGTCGAGGTGCCGCTTGTGCATGTTGATGAGGAACTTGCCCTTGCCGGCGTAGTCGAACTCCGGCATCGGCTCGGCCCCGCCGAGGAACCACAGCTTGCCCTCCGGGGCGTCGGCGAACGGGCAGAGCTTGACGTCGGCGAAGGTGGCCTTCGAGATGTACTGATGATACATCTCGTCGCGCTCCTTCGGGTCGAACTGCGAGCCGTTCCCGCAGGACAGCTTGTAGCCGTTGTAGCGGTAATCGTTGTGGCTGGCCGAGATCAGGATGCCGATGTCGGCCTTCACCGATTCGTCCGGAATCGCGAACGTCACCTCGGGATACGGGCACGGGGCGTCGAAGAAATACACCGTGTAGCCGTAGGCCAGGAACAGTTGCGCCACGATCGAGGCAAAATCCTGCCCGCGGATTCGGCTGTCGTAGCCGACGACCACCTTGTCGAACCGCGGCGTGTGGTGGTTGCCGAACTTGGCGACGCCCGCGGACGTGAGCAGCAGCACGAGGTTGTTGATCGTGTTGGGGCCCTTGAGGATCGGGGCGTCGAGGCCTTCGCGCTTCAGCCGGACGATCGACTCCTTGTCGAACGCCATCATGCCGCGAATGCCGCCGGTCCCGAAGCGGGCCTTCTGGCGATAGGCGTTGACGATGTCCTCCCACCGCCCGGCCTCCGCCGCCGCGGTCAACGCCGCCTTCATGTTCGGCGAGATCCGATCCACGTTCGGATCGGTCACCCAGCTCTGGAGATTGGGGAATGTGTTCTTCTTAGCGGCCGCGTGGAGTTGCTTGTCGATTCGCCCAGCCGCGAGTGCCTCGTCGAGGTAAGCGGAAATGCCGCGGTTGGCCTTTTCCAGCAGTGCCGCGTGATCGAGTGCCGTCATCGGTAGAGTCCTCTTTCTAGAAAACAGCCTTCCCCGCCGCCTGAAGAAGCTTGGCGGATTATAGTGCGTCGGCGGTTCGCGTGACAAGCTTGAGGATCTCGCGCAGCAAATCCGCCTTGCTCGCCGGGCCGCCCCGACGCATAATGCTCTCTCAGGAGGCCCAAGATGCCACATCGGCTGATCGTCCCCGTGTTGACCGTCACGGTTGTCGCCGCACTGACGCTGATCGGGTGCAACGCGCCGCCGCCGGAGCCGAGACTGCTGTTCGAGTCGGCTGTCGGCGTGATTAACACCGTGCTCATCACGCCCGTCGAGCCGCCGGCGGCGGATTCGACCATCTCCGACGAAGTCCGCCGCAGCACCGAGCTGGCCCAGTTCCAGCTCCAGGCCCAGGCGCTCGAAATCGCCAGCGAATTCCCGTCCATCGTGCAGCCGCAGTGGCTCAGCGCCGCCATCGACTCCCGATCCGACGGTGTCCGCTATG
>JAQTVL010000064.1:3150-5190 GCA_028706835.1 Phycisphaerae bacterium
GCGGCGTTGCTGACGATCGGCCGGCTGGCGGACTTCGAGAACGGCCGGCTGAGCAAGCCCTTCACCGCCAAGGTGCGTCAGATCGCCCAGGAGCAGGCGGGCGGCGGGGCCGACGCGAAGCCTCGCAACGAGTATCTCCACCTGGCGGCATCGTATGCGCTGTGCAAACTGACGGGCGACCCGCAGGGCGTGTTGTTCATGGCGGACCTCCTGGCGAAGCGCAAGAGCGCCAGCGGCGAGGAGAAGTCCCTGGCCAAGCTGCGGGCGGAAACCGTCTACATCCTTTCGCTGATCCCCAGCCTGAAGCCTCGGCCGCTGCTGCAAGTCGCGCTGGCGGACCCCGACATCGGCGTGCAGGTGGCCGCCCAGAATCGCCTGGCCGTGCTCGGCGACGACAAGGCCCTGGACGCGGTGGTGAACATGGCGCAGAGCCCGGTGGCTGATGAGCAGCTCGACGCCCTGGACACGATGGGCCAGGTGAAACTGGAGAACCTGGATGCGTTGCGGGCCTGCTTCGATACCGCCCGGCATCGCGAGGTGCAGATGGCGGCGGCCAGGGCGCTGGGCATGCACGGCGATCCCCGCGGGCAGAAACTGGCGCTGTCCTGGCTGAATTATAAGGACAGGGATCGGCTCTCCCCAGCCGATCTTGAGAAGGACCCGCTGCACGAGTATCGCGTGCGGTTCCTGGCGGCGCTGGCGCTGGGCGCGATCGGGAACTACAACCAGTCGGCCGGGCCGCTGCTGGAGGTGATCCAGGGTTCGCCGTCGCGGCGGTTCCAGGTGACTGCGGCACGCGCGGGGTTGGAACTGCTGCGTCGGTCGAACACCTGGCCTGCGACCGGGATACAGTAAGGTCGGGCGGCGTCGCTCGCGGAGTGCTTTTTCTGATGCCGGCGTCGAGGGCGAGTGCGTTGGAAGTCGGCTTCTAAACGGCGGCAGGCGAAAGGTTTGGCTTTTTCATTTTCCCTTGACAGGCCATCGGCCATACCTAGAATGAAAGTTGCGATTTTGGTCACGGTTTCATATATAGTTTTCTCCGACCGTTTTGGCGGCCTGGGTGGTTGTACTGTCGCGCTCGTTGGAGCACGACCCGCGCTGGGTAAGCGAGGCAGCTAAAGGAGACTCCATCCGTGAGCGTACTAAGCAAGATCTTCATTGTGCTGCTGGTCGTTCTGGTGATCGCCGTCTCGGTAACCGTTGTCATTGTCCATCGCGAATACCAGAAGCCGTTCAAGGATCTCGCGTCGACCAAGCAGGCGCTTGAGACGATGCGGGTGGCCACGCAGGCCGATCAGACCACGTCCCAAACGCAGATCGTCGCCCTGGGCAAGCAGGTGACCGATCTGCAAAAGGACAACATGGCCAAGGACGCCACGATCGCCCAGCTTCGCAACGACGTCCAGACCGCCGGCGTCCAGATTGACGAGAAAGACAAGAAGCTGACCGCCCAGGACGGCGAGCTCGGCCGGTGGCGGAACACCGCCATGACCGAGACCGACGCCCGCAAGAAGGCCGAGACCGATCTGAAGGCGATGAAGGACAACTACGAGGCGGCCCAGAAGAGCTACTCGTCGATGAACCAGAAGTATCTCGAGGTCGCCGCCCAGCGCGACTTCCTGCTCCAGCAGCACAAGCTGCTCAAGGAGCAGATCGCCATCCTCCAGGAAAAGATCAATTCCGGCGCCGCCGGCAAGGGCGCCTCGGACAACGGCGAGTTCCGCCAGACGGCAGCCAACAGCGGCCCGATCATCAAGGGCAAGATTTCCGCCGTCACCGAGGACATGAAGGGCGCGACCATCGACGTCGGCGCCAACGACGGGGTGTCGCCGGACATGCGGTTCAGCGTGTTCCGCGGCGATCGCTACCTCGGCGAACTGGTGATCACTCGCGTGGATGCCAAGATTTCGGTCGGCCGGCTGGAGATGGTCCAGGACCGCGTTCAGGTTGACGACCGGGCGTGGAACCGCCTGTCCACCAACTGACCGCTAAAGCGGGAGCGACGTGATGAGCAGACTCGATCAAGGCGGCGGGTTTGGC
>JAQTVL010000064.1:5200-12225 GCA_028706835.1 Phycisphaerae bacterium
GACCGCGGATCGTCAAGCCGCAAGCCAACGTTTATACGGTGCTGTTGCTGGTCGCCTGCCTCTTTGCCGGTGCCGCGCTCGGGTTGGAGATCATGCGGTACAAGTGGATCAAGGCGCAAGAGTCGCCGGAGGCCAAGCCGGGGGCACCCACCGTCCAGGTGGAGCCCGTTTCGCGTGTGTTCCTGGCGTGATGTGTTGACGCCGGGCGGATCGGCTTGACCCGCTGGTTTGCCCGGTTGCTGTTCTTGACTCGCCTGCCTGACCGATCCAGATCGTGTGGTTTCGAGGGCCGCCGCTCGGCGGGCCTGAACCCGTTGCCGCCAGCCAGGGCGGTCGTCTTCTGGCGAGGGAACACGCTGTGCTGTTCGACTCCATTCTCGGGCATTTCTCGACGGACATGGGCATCGACCTGGGGACCTGCAACACCCTTGTCTGCGTCCGCGGGGAAGGCATCGTCCTGAACGAGCCCTCGGTCGTCGCCGTCAAGCGCGGCACCAACCAGGTGCTCGACAACGGAAACGCCGTCGGGCTGGTCGCCAAGGCCATGCTCGGCAAGACCCCCGGCTCCATCACCGCCATCCGCCCGCTCAAGGACGGCGTCATCGCCGACTTCGATATCACCGAGGCGATGCTCAGCTACTTCATCCGCAAGGTACACGGGCGGCGCAGCTTCTTCCGCCCGCGCGTCGTCATCGCGATCCCCAGCGGCATCACCGCGGTCGAGAAGCGGGCCGTGCTCAACTCCGCGGAACGGGCCGGCGCCCGCCGCGTCTACCTTGTCGAGGAGCCCAAGGCCGCGGCCATCGGCGCCATGCTGCCCATCACCGAGCCGACCGGCTCGATGATCGTCGACATCGGCGGCGGCACGACCGAGGTCGCCATCCTGTCGCTGGCCGACATCTGCGTCTGCGAATCGCTCCGCACCGCCGGCGACGATTTCGACGAAGCGATCATCAACCACATGAAGCGCACCTACAACCTGATGATCGGCGAGCAGACGGCGGAGCGCGTCAAGATCGACATCGGCTCGGCCTACCCCGCCGGCGAAGAGCAGACGATGGAAGTCCGGGGCCGGGACATGATCTCGGGCCTGCCCCGCAAGACCGTCGTGTCCAGCGAGGAGATTCGCGAGTCGCTCAAGGAGCCGGTCGGCCAGATCGTCGAGGCCGTCACCCGGACGCTGGAGCGAGCGGACCCCGAACTGGCAGCCGACCTCGTCGAGACCGGCATCACGATGGCCGGCGGTTCGAGCCTGCTGCGTGGCCTGGACCGCGTGATCGCCAACGCGACCGGCCTGGAGGTCCGCCTGGCGGACGACCCGCTGACCTGCGTGGCCCGCGGCACCGCGGTCTACCTCGAAAACATCGAGATGTGGCGCGAGACGATGGAGAGCGACGAGGACGAACTGTAAGTGATCCGCTTGCTTTCCGTACAAGTGCTGCGAGAATTATTGACGTCGATAGGCTTGACCTGCCGAGACTATGTGCCAGGCGATTACGTCTTGATCCGGGCACGAGAGGTTGAAGATGACGACGGTTCTGGCGCTATTGGAAAAGGCGGTCGAGCGTGCGACCGGGGAGTCGGCCGAGACTTTGCGGAACACGCCCGTGGATGACCGGCGTCGCCAAATTGAGCGGACGAATGGGGTCCGACTCCGGTTCACATCAAAGTTCCCTTTCATCGGGCGGGGCAACGTCCTGAGAGACCGCATTGTCGATCACGCCTTCGTGGAAAGGGCTCTCAAGGAAGCTCTGCGCGATGACAACACCCGCTGATTTCAAAACCCTCTTCGATTTCTACTACAGCACGTTCAAGCTTCTCTACAGCGAGGTGCAGACCTCGAATGAGATGCCTGTGGAAGTGCTGTTTGAGATCAACGCGGCCTTTGACCACATTTCCCGGCACTGGTCGTACGGCGAGCAGGAACAGGTTGTTGCCGAGAAGGCCCTTTCACACTTGAAGAGAGGGTGCTTTGACGCCTTCAAACTGAAAGTGAAGCAGATCAGAGATGAGTACGATGAGCTCAAAAGAATCGATACCAGCATCATCGATAACGGGGATTTCGATCGCGGAATGATCGTGCTGTTCGACGAAATCCGACGCGAGGCCACCGAAGCTCGGCGTGTCGAGGGGGATACTCGGCCTGATACCCCGGCTCCCGCCTTCGACCTTTGGATTCGCGTATACGAGAAATGCATCCGATTCCACGAGGAATTCTACCTTCACAAGTCGGTCGAATGGGCCCGCAAGAAGCACGCCCGAAGCCGTTGGTTTGAACGGATCGATCGTTTGTGGGTGGGTATCTGTGCCGGCTTGGTGGCCGGGCAGATCATCCCCTGGGTATTCCGACACTTCGTCCGCTGATCCTGCGAAAGGAAACCACCATGAACGTCTTCATCGCCGACAAACTGCCGGGCTGGTGCTCGGCCAAGATCGAATCGCTCGGGGCCAAGGCGATCGCCAAGAGCGGGCTGAAGGAGCCGGAACTGGCCGACGCCGTTCGGCAGGCTGACGCCAATGTGCTGATCGTTCGCTCGACGAAGGTGACGCGGGCGGTGATCGACGCGGCCCCGTCGCTGGCGCTGATTATCCGCGCGGGGGCGGGTGTGGATACCATCGACACCGACCGCGCGGCTGAGCGAGGCATCTATGTCGCCAACTGCCCCGGCACGAACTCCGCGGCCGTGGCGGAACTGGCCATCGGGCTTATGCTCGCGGTGGACCGGCGGATCGTCGAGAACGCAACCGACCTGCGGGCCGGCAAATGGGCAAAGAAGGAATACTCCAAGGCCGACGGCATCAAAGGCCGGACGCTCGGCGTGCTGGGCGTCGGGGCAATCGGCAGGCTGGTCATCGAGCGGGCCAAGGCGCTGGGCATGCGCGTGGTCGCGTGGTCGCGCAGCCTGACGCCGGAGGGGGCCGCCGACCTGGGCGTCGAGTTCGCCGCCGGGCCGATGGATGTCGCGAAGGCCGCGGATGTCGTCTCGCTGCACGTGGCGGCGGCGAAGGAAACGAAGGGGCTGGTGAACGCGGCGTTCCTGGCGGCGATGAAGCCGCGGGCGATGCTCATCAACACGGCCCGCGGCGACGTGATCGACCAGGCGGCGCTGATCGAGGCGCTGCGGGCCGGCAAGGTCCGCGCGGGCCTGGACGTCTATTCCGGCGAGCCGGGGGCGGCTGACACCGAGTTCAACTCGCCGCTGCGCGACGTGCCCAACTGGATCGGCACGCACCACATCGGCGCGTCGACCGAGCAGGCCCAGGACGAGACGGCTGCGATGGCCGTCGACATCGTGGCCGACTTCCTGCGGACCGGCCAGGTAGCCAACTGCGTGAACATGCAGCCGCCGTCAACGGACCTGCACGGCGGGTGCCGATTCGTCGTTCGCCACATGGACAAGGTGGGCGTGCTGGCCGGCGTGCTGGCCCGGCTGCGCGACGAGGGCATCAACGTCGAGGACATGGAGAACCGAATCTTCCGCGGGGCGACAGCCGCGGTGTGCTACCTGACGCTGAGCAAGCGGCCGACGGCCGCGGTGCTGGCGTCGCTCCAGTCCGACGCGAACATCATCCGCGCCGCCGTCGTCGAGGCGTAGAAGGAACCAGGGGGAGACTGCAAGACGCCAAGACGTGAAACGCAGTATCCCCGTTTAGCCGCGGGACCGAAGGTCCGCGCTTTTCGCCGTCCGTGTTTTCCTCTTGATTCAATGCCCGATGATAGCAGGCGAATTTGACCATTGATCGCTTGATTACGGATTCGCACAGCCGATGCAGGTGATCGTCTACGTGCTGATCGCCCTGCTGTTCGCGTTCGGCCTGCTTCGCCTGATCTTCCTCTACACAAGTCGCCCGGCGTGGTGGGTGTGGTGAGCGAGGGGTCGCAGCACGATCTGTGTCATGCTTGCGAATCCGTCTTCTTGTGGAGTGCGGTAGCGCAGCTACCGCTTTGGATTGCGCAACGTCGTTCCCATCCGCCAAAGCGGTAGCTGCGCTCCCGCACTCCACAAACAGCGAAGAATCACGCTTGCCGCTGAATCCCGCCGCATCCGCGAGACACTACCCGTGCGCGTTTTCCTTGACCGCTGCCCCCCTTTCCCCTACCTTCACGCCGTGAACGCTGTCGCATAGAATGTCGCACGGCCTGGAGGATCACACGCTATGAGCGAAACCGAAAACACCACTCCCGCCGGCGGGACGGACTTCATTCGCGAGGCTATCGCGGCGGACCTGGCGGCGGGCAAGTTCAGCGAGGTTCACACTCGCTTTCCCCCCGAGCCGAACGCCTACCTGCACATCGGCCATGCGAAGGCGCTGTGGATCAACTACGGCGTGGTGCAGGATTTCGGCGGCAAGTTCAACCTGCGGTTCGACGACACCAACCCGGCGGCGGAGGAGCAGGAATACGTCGACGCGATCATCAACGATGTCCGCTGGCTGGGCGCGGACTTCGAGGACCGGCTGCTCTTCGGCAGCGACTACTTCGAGCAGCAGTATCAGTGGGCGATCGAGCTGATTAAGAAGGGCAAGGCCTACGTCGACGACCTGACGGCTGAGCAGATGTCCGCCCATCGCGGCACGCTCACCGCGCCGGGCAAGGAAAGCCCGTTCCGCAACCGCGGCGTCGAGGAGAGCCTGGACCTGTTCGCCCGCATGAGGGCGGGCGAGTTCCCGGACGGCACGCGGACGCTGCGTGCCCGGATCGACATGGCGGCGGGGAACCTGAACATGCGCGACCCGGTGATGTATCGCATCCTGCACGCCGAGCACCACCGCCAGGGCAAGAAATGGTGCATCTACCCGATGTACGACTGGGCCCACGGGCTCCAGGATTCCATCGAGGGCATCACGTTCTCGCTCTGCTCGCTGGAATACGAGAACCACCGCCCGCTGTACGACTGGTTCATCGACGCGATCAACGAAGGCCGAACCGACGACGGCACGGGGCCGTGGGGCAAGAAGATTCACCACCCGCGTCAGATCGAGTTCGCCCGGCTGAACATGACGCACACGATGATGTCCAAGCGCAAGCTGATCGAGCTGGTTCGCGGCGGCGTGGTGCGGGGGTTCGACGACCCGCGGATGCCGACGCTGGCCGGGCTGCGCCGTCGGGGCGTCACGCCTGAGGCGATCCGGGCGTTCTGTCGGATGATCGGCATCGCCAAGTTCCACAGCGTCGTTGACGTGGAGAAGCTGGAGTTCTGCATTCGCGAGGACCTGAACAAGCGGGCCTGCCGGCGGATGGCGGTTCTCAAACCGCTGAAGGTCGTGATCGACAACTACCCGGATGGCCAAATCGAGGAACTCGACGCGATCAACAACCCGGAGGCCCCGGAAGAGGGTACGCGGAAGGTGCCGTTCGGCAAGGTGCTCTACATCGAGCAGGACGACTTCCGCGAAACGCCGCCGCCGAAGTTCTTCCGGCTGTTCCCGGGCAACGAGGTCCGGCTGCGCTATGCGTATTTCGTCCGGTGCGTCGGCGTCATCAAGGACGCCGCCGGCAACGTGGCCGAGATCCACTGCACCTACGACCCGGCGAGCCGCGGCGGCGATTCGCCCGACGGGCGAAAGGTGAAGGCGACGCTGCACTGGGTGGCGGCTGAGAAGTCGCTGCCGGCGGAGGTGCGGGTGTACGACCACCTGTTCCGGACCGACGACCCGGACGAGGGCGACAACTGGCAGGCGAACATTAACCCGAACTCGATGGAAACGTTGACCGGCGTCCGCGTCGAGCCGTATCTGTCGCTGGCGGCGGCCGGCAACATTTTCCAGTTCGAGCGGCTGGGATATTTCTGCGTCGACCCGGACACCACGCCGGGCAAGCTGGTGTTCAACCGCACGGTGACGCTGAAGGACACGTGGGCGAAGATTGAGAAAAAGAAGTGATCAGTGAGCAGTGGCCAGTGGTCAGTGGAAACGAATGGCATTTGTTCTTCTGACCACTGACCACTGACCACTAGCCACTGAGCCGCACGGGCCTACCGGCCGGTCGCAATTCGCACCGAGGGACAACACATGAAGTCTTCCTTTTGCATCAACGTGTTTCGCAATGATGAACTCGTGCCGGCGATTTATCGCCTGGCGGAGCTCGGCTATCAGGGCGTGGAAATCTGGCAGCGGCAGATGGAGCAGAACCGCTGGCCGATCCTGCGGGCGGCCGTTGCGGACGCCGGGCTGCGGGTGGCGCAGTTGTGCCCGTATTTCGACCTGGTCAACGGGCCGGAGAAGATCGAGGCGTCGGTGAAGCTGGCGGAGCAGTACGTGCAGCTTGCCGCCGAGTGCCCGGAGACGCCGGCGCTGGTCCGGGTGTTCACCGGGCCGCTGCACGGGCCGGGGGCCGTGGCGTCGTCGGCCTGCTCGCAGGCGGCCTGGGCGGCGGCGGTGGCGGGCATGAGGCGAATCTGCCAGATCGGGGCGGCCCGCGGCGTGGGCTTCGCGCTGGAGACGCACCGCGGCACGCTGGTCGACACGGGCAAGTCGATCGTCCAGTTCATCACCGACGTGGCGACCCCCAATCTCGGCGCCAATCTCCAGGTGCCGCTCGAAGGCGAGCCGAACCCGGCCGCCTCGGCCCGCAAGGTCGGGCCGCACGTCGTCCACCTGCACGCGAACAACCACAAGGACGGCAAGGGCACGTTTCTGGCAGACGGCGAATACGATTTCGCCGCGTTCCTCAAGGCGGTGGCTGACAGCGGGCCATTCGACGGGTTCGTGTCCATCGAGCACGCCTACCACCACCCGGTCTGGCAGACGGCCGTCGTCGAAGCGGAGTATCTCAAGAAACTGATCCCCACGATCGAGGCCGGGCGGGCCAAGCGGTGAAGCTCTACTACCAGCCGATCGAGTTGAGGCCGGCGTTGCCGTTCACGACGGCGTCGGGCACCACGTCGGTCCGCCAGAGCGTACTGGTCGCCGTCGAGTTTTCGGGCCTGCGGGGCGTTGGCGAGGCGGCCCCGGTCCGCAGCTACGGGCAGACGGCGGAGTCCGTCATCGCCGCGATGCCCGCGGCTGGACGCGTGCTGGCGGAC
>JAQTVL010000607.1 GCA_028706835.1 Phycisphaerae bacterium
ACCACCTACTCCGGCGCGGACTACTACGAGATCGAGTTGGGGCAGTACACCGTGCAGATGCACAAGGACCTGCCTCCCACGACGGTGCGCGGCTATCGGCAGACCAACACCAACAACGCGACCGTCAGCAAGTTCTGCTACCTGGGGCCGATCATCGTGGCCCAGCGGAACCGGCCTGTCCGCGTGAAGTTCACGAACAATCTGCCGACCGGGGCGGGCGGAAACCTGTTCCTCCCCGTGGACGCCACGGTGATGGGCGCGGGCATGGGGCCGCTCGGGGCAAACTACTCCCAGAACCGCGGGAGCATGCACCTGCACGGCGGCAACACGCCGTGGATCAGCGACGGCACGCCGCACCAGTGGACCACGCCGGCCAACGAGAACTCATGGTACCCCAAGGGCGTCAGCGTCCAGAACGTGCCCGACATGCCGGCGCCGGGGGCCGGGTCGATGACGTTCTATTACACGAACCAGCAGTCCGCCCGGCTGATGTTCTACCATGACCACAGTTACGGGATCACGCGCCTGAATGTCTATGGCGGCGTCGCCGCGGGCTATCTGCTGAACGACCCGGTAGAGCAGTTGCTGGTGGCCAGCGGCGCGATCCCGGCGGACCAGATTCCGCTGATTGTCCAGGACAAGACGTTCGTGCCGGGACCCAACCAGTTGGCGGCCCAGGACCCCACGTGGAACTGGGGCACGACTCCCGGAACCGCCCACCCCGGCGACCTGTGGTTCCCGCACGTCTATATGCCCAATCAGAATCCGTTCAACATCATGGGCATGAACGACATGGGGCGATGGGACTACGGCCCGTGGTTCTGGCCGCCGTATACCGGGCTGATTAACGGCCCGGTCGCCAACCCCTACTACGATCCCGTGAACGCGCCGTTGGAGCCGCCGCAGATTCCCGGCACGCCGAACCCGTCGCTGGTGCCCGAGGCGTTCATGGACACCCCGATCGTCAACGGCACGGCCTATCCGTTCACGAAGGTCGGCCGAAAAGCTTATCGCCTGCGGATACTCAACGCCTGCAACGACCGCAGCCTGAACCTGCAACTTTACATCGCCAAGTCCAACGGCACGATGTGGGACCCGGCGACCGGCAACATGGTCGATCCAAACGCCGGCGAGATTCCGATGGTGCCAGCCGTCGCCAACCAGCCGGGCACCGCCGGCTATCCGCCTGACATCGTCGACGGACGTGACGGCGGCGTGCCGGACGTCCGCGCCGCCGGCCCGTCCATGATCCAGATCGGAACCGAGGGCGGAATACTGCCCGCCCCCGCGGTGCTGCCCAACACGCCGGTCGGTTACGAGTACAACCGCCGAAGCATCACCGTGCTGAACGTGTCGAACAAGACGCTGTTCCTCGGGCCGGCCGAGCGGGCCGATGTCATCGTGGACTTCTCGCAGCTTCCCGACGGCACGAAGGTAATCCTGTACAACGACGCCCCCGCGCCGGTACCCGCGTTCGACAGCCGCTACGATTACTACACCGGCTCGCCGGACCAGGCCGACGCCGGCGGTTCGCCCAGCACCATGCCCGGCTACGGGCCGAACACTCGGACGATCCTGCAATTCCAGGTCGACGCCACGCTCGGCAGCTCCGGGGCATTCAGCCTGGCCACGTTGCAGCAATCGCTGCCGGTGGCCTACTCGCAGTCGCAGGATGCCCCGATCATTCCGCAGGCGGCCTATAACGCGGCCTTCAACGCCAACTATCCCGCGGACGCCTTCGTGCGGATCCAGGACACGTCCTGCGTGCTTGCGGGCGGGTGGATCGCCTCCGTATCGCTGACCAATGGCGGAACCGGCTACACCGGCACGCCGACAGTCTCCTTCACCGGAGGCGGCGGCAGCGGAGCGGCGGCGACAGTCACCCTGAGCGCGGGAGCGATCAGCCGACTACAGTTGACCAGCACGGGCTCGGGCTACACGTCCACGCCGACTGTCACCATTACGGGCGGAGGCGGCAGCGGAGCAACCGCCACGGTAGCGTTGGCGCCGCCGCGGCTCGCCAGCATCAGCCTGATAAACGGCGGCTCCGGCTATACGGCCGCCCCAACAGTGACGATCAGTGGCGGCGGCGGGGCCGGCGCGACAGCAACCGCCGCGCTGAAGCCGACTTCGATCGCCTCGTTCTCGCGGGTCAGCCGTGGTTCAGGATACACCTCCGTGCCGACGGTCGCGATTTCCGGCGGCGGCGGTTCGGGGGCCACGGGCACCGCCATCGTCGCCAACGGGCGGGTAACGGGCATCACGTTGAACACGGTGGGCAGCGGCTACACGTCGCCCCCGACCGTGGCCATTAACGGCGGCGGCGGAACCGGGGCCGTCTTCACGGCGAATCTGACCCCGGCCCCAGTGGGAGGCATCACGCTGACAGCCGCCGGCGCAGGGTTCACCTCGGCGCCCCGGGTCCGCCTGTCCGGCGGCGGCTCCGGCGCGGTCGCGACGGCGACGTTGTCGCCCACGTCGCTGGGCAACCTCACGCTGACCAGGCCGGGCAGCGGTTACACCTCCGTGCCCACAGTGACGATCGCCGGCGGCGGCGGGACGGGCGCTGCCGCGGCAGCGTTCCTTACCCCGGGCGCCATAACGAGCCTTACGCTGACCAGTCGCGGCTCCGGGTACGCCACCGCGCCCACAGTGACCATCTCCGGCGGGGGCGGCAACGGCGCGACCGCCAACGCCCAGATCGGCCCGACTCTCGCGATTCCCCTTCAGCCCAAGGCGATTCAGGAGCTTTTCGAGGTGCAGTACGGCCGGATGAACGCCCTGCTGGGCACCGAGTTGCCGAACAGCAACTTCACGAATCAGACGACCATTCCGTACGGGTTCATCGATCCGCCGACTGAACTCCTTGCGGACACCGTGCCCGGCGTGCCGCTGGGCAGCGCCGGCGACGGCACCCAGCTATGGAAGATCACTCACAACGGCGTCGACACCCACGCCATCCACTTCCACCTGTTCAACGTGCAGTTGATTAACCGCGTCGGCTGGGACGGCGTCGTCAAGCCGCCGGCCCCCAATGAAGTG
>JAQTVL010000608.1 GCA_028706835.1 Phycisphaerae bacterium
GCGGTCTTCAGCAACTCGGTCGCATTGCGGAGTTTCAGCTTGCCCTTGATGTTCTCGCGGTGCGCGTCCACCGTCTTTACGCTCAGGTGCAGCCGCTCCGCGATCTCGCGCGTCTGGATGCCCTGGCCGATCAGATCGAATATCTGGAACTCGCGGGCGCTCAGCCGATCGATCGACCGCCGGTCGTCATCACGCCGCCCGCCCACGTATTTGTCGACCATCTTGGCCGCCAGCCGCTCGCTGACAAATACCTCGCCCTTGAGCACCTGGCGAATGCCCTCGACGACCTGCGAGCACGGCTCGCCCTTGGTCACGTAGCCTTTCGCGCCAGCCCGAAAGACGCGCTCCGCGTAGAACGGTTCATCGTGCATCGAAAACACGAGGATGCCCATCGTCGGCCAGCGGGCGATCAACTCCTTGACCAGGTCGATGCCGTTGCTGTCCTTCAGCGAGATGTCGACGACGGCGGCATCGGGGCGCTCGCGTTCCGCCAGTTCGAGGGCCGGGGCGGCATCGCAGGCCTCGCCGCAGACCACCAGGTCGTCCTCCGAATCGATCAGTTTGGCGATGCCCTGACGAAGGATCGGATGGTCGTCGACAATCATCACCTTTCGCGCGGAGGGGGACTTGGGTTTCAACGTCATGGTGTAGCCTCCACGGCACACTACCGGCGACAGCCGACGCCTGGGACACGAATAGTCGCCAGAGATGCCACACCCGCGGCGGCCGCGAAGCGAACCGTGCCGAAGATGGGCCTCGGCAATTAGTAGGCTCCTCGTTGTCGCAGGTCAACTGTGCCGGAAATGAAGGCGGGAAAGCTCGCCGATATGGCCATCTACGACCTGGGCATCACGCCAATCGCAGCAACTCATCCACCACCGCGTCGGCGGCGCCGGGTTTGCCTATCGACTTCGCGGCGGCGGACATCGCGGCCCGCTTCGATGGGTCCGTCATCAACTGGAGCAGCGGGCCAGTCAGTTGAGCAACGTTGGCTGCCACCTCACGCGTGTCGGTGATCATGACGGCCGCGCCGGCATCGACCAGCACCTGGCCGTTGTGACGCTGGTGCTGGTCGCGGTGGAAGGGGTACGGCATAAGAATCCCCGGCCGGCCAATCGCGGTGAGTTCCGCCAGTGTCGATGCCCCTGCCCGGCAGACGACGAGGTCGGCCGCGGCGATGGCGAAGTCCATGCGGTCGATAAATTCGACTGTTTGGTAGCTGAAACGCTCCAGCACGCTCCCCTTCACTTCGCGGCTGAATGTCTTGCTCCCCGTCTGGTGAACCACCTGCCAATCCTCGGGGATTCGATCAGCCACCGACTCCAGCGCCGCCGGCGCCGCGTCGTTGATCGTCGCAGCCCCCAGGCTGGCGCCGGTGATCAGCAACAGCGGGCGTGTCTCGTCGAGGTTGAGAGCGCGGCGGCACTCGGCCTTGTCGAGGCGATCGAGCCCCGGACGGACCGGCGAGCCGACCACGCGGCACACGTCCGGGCGAGGCATGAATTTCAGCGTCACGTCCCACTGGCAGAACACGCGATCGACGCGTTTGGCCAAGTAGCGATTCGCCCGGCCCGGCACGGCGTCGGGGTTGAGGATCGCCGTCGGGATGCCGAGCTTGTGTGCGACCGCGACCGCCGGCCCCGCGGCGTATCCGCCGAGGCCCAGCACGACGGCAGGCCGATGCTTGCGGATGAAATCGCGGGCCATGCGGCAACTCCGCCGCCACGCCAAATAGAAGCCCGGCCATCGCCATGGCCGGGTGGAGAACGGCCGAACGGGCTGCTCAGTCAATTCGATGTCTGCCAGCGGGAGAACGCGGCGGTCGATCGGCCGGGGCGTGCCGAAGCACCAGACCTGCGCGTCGGGGTCGCGGCGTCGCAACGCGTCGGCGACGGATACGCCTGGAATCAGGTGCCCGCCGGTCCCGCCGCCTGCAAGGAGAAGCTTCATTGGATCTGCTTCCGTGTCGTCCGGGCAACGCTGGCGGCCACGCCCAGGGCGATCGACATGAGGATCAGCCCGCTCCCGCCGGCAGACACGAACGGCAGGGCGATGCCCTTCGGCGGCACCGTGTCGGTCACCACCGCCAGGTTCATCGCCGCCTGGAAGCCGATCGTCAGCAGCACGCCCAGCGCGATGAGTTGGCCCAGCGTGTCGCGGGCCGCCAGCATCGTCCGGCGAAGCTGCCAGATGAGCATGATGAACAGGCCGATAATGATGAACGCGCCGACCAGCCCAAGCTCTTCGCAGATGTTCGAGAAGATGAAGTCGGTTGTGCCCTCGGGCAGGTAGTAGAACTTCTGGATGCCGTCGCCGAGGCCCCTGCCCGTCCACGAGCCTGACGCAATGGCCATCAGCGACTGGTTGATGTGGTAGCCGGCGCCCTGGGGGTCGGCGCCCTTCCACCAGTTCTCCACGCGGGCCCGGCGAAAGGGGGAGGTCATGACGACGAACGCCGCCGCCATCGCCGCCGGCGGGATGAACAGCAGTAATTGCCAGAACTTCGTGCCGCCGGCGATCAACAGGCAGCCGGCCACGAGAAAGACCAGAAACGCCGTGCCGAAGTCCTCCTTGATGATCGGCACGACAACGATGCCAATCAGCGCGATCAGCGGCAGCATGCCCGCGAAGAACCGCCGCGAGGGGAACCGCACGTCCGACAACAACGCCGCCAGGGCCACGACCATCGCCAGTTTCGCCAGTTCGCTCGGCTGGAAGCTGAAGCCCGCGCCAAGCACAAACCAGCGTTTGGCGCCGTTGATCTTCGGGGCGATCCTCGCCGGCGCCACCAGCACAGCGACGAGCAGCGCCAACGCCAACACGAGCAGCCAGATCGACGGGCTGAGAATCCACACCCGCCGCAGCCGCCAGAACGTGTGCGGGATGTGGCTGGCGAGCCACATGGCGAACAGGGCCGGCGGGACGAACGCGAGCTGTTTGAGGCTGGGGTCCTTCCAGAACTGCCAGCCGGGCGTGCGCTCGTCGACGCCCACGGAGGCCGAGTAGATCATCGTCACGCCCAGGCCGACCAGCGCGACAG
>JAQTVL010000609.1 GCA_028706835.1 Phycisphaerae bacterium
GTGGGATTTCGAGGCGGTTACTGTCGCATGTGCGTGGATAACCGTCGCGTGCGGCGGTTCACCGCGGGCCACTGCGTCCCGGCGTGGCCAGGTGCGCGAACGAGGCTGGGCCTCTGGTCATCGTGTCCCCGAATTAAACGGCGGGTCCGGCCGGCATGTGACGGGCCGGCCGGGGGTTGCCGAAAAAATTCATAGTTAGTGAATGCTATTGTTCCACGTGGAACATTAGGCGAACGGCCCCTCTCCCTTACTCCCTCCCCCGGTGGGGGAGGGAAATTGGAGTGGAGGCACGCGGGGGGCGAAAATCTCCGCGGGGTCGCGCTTGCACTCTGGCCGCAAAGCTGTAACCTCTTGGGCCTGTCGTCTGGCGAGTTAAGGAGTTCATCGTGGCGGAAAAGTCGGACCTTCAGAAAACGGTCGAGGACGGGCTTCGCACCCTCGGGCTGAAACAGGGCGACCTCGTCTTTTTTCACAGCAATCTCGCGTCGCTGGCGCCGGCCCGCGAACTGGTCAAGCTGCCGAACACCGGCGCGGATGTCGTGATCGACGCGTTCTGCAACGTCGTCGGGCCGACGGGCACGGTGGCGGCGCCGACGCTCACCGCGACCTATGTCGAAGGCATGGGGCCGTCGGGGAAGGTGTTCGATCCGAACGAGACGCCGTCGCGCGTCGGGTCGATCACCGACCTGTTCTGGCGCCGCCCGAACGCGATCCGCAGCCATCACCCGACGCACTGCGTGGCGGCGATCGGCGGGCGGGCCGCGGAATACACGGCGGGGCACGAGCTCGTCGCCACGTTCGACTGGGACAGCCCCTACGGGCGGACGGTTCGGTGGGACGGCTACATCTGCTACTTCGGCACGTCGACAAACACGAGTACGCACATCCACGCGGTCGAGCAGTGGATGGGCCTGCCGTATCTGGAGCAGCAGGTGGCGCTGGTCCGCGGCGTGAACGGCGAGGTGCTCAAGGTGAAGACCTACGGCTCGCCGCCCGGTCCACGCGACTTCTATCGCAGGGATACGTCGCTGGTCCACGAGGCGCTGGTCAAGGCGGGCATCTGGAAGCAGGCGACCGTCGGGCGGGCAACCGTGACGCTGATGAAGGCCCGCGATTGCTTCGACGCGGCGTTCCGGGCGATCATCGCCAAGCCGGACCTGCTGATGAACCAGGCGTCGGATCCGTGGAGCGACAAGTATCGCCCGCTGGTCATTGAACACGTCCGCGCTCGCTGGGGCGAAGCGGCGGACTGATGCACGAACAGGTGGGGATGAAGCAGCCGTCCCGGTCGCGCTGGCTGGGACGGCTTTCTTTCTGCGCTGAACGGGGCGGGGGTCACTTCGGGCGGAAGATGGACAGGCGGTCGCGGACGAATTCCTGCTTCGGGTCGATCGCCTGGCTGCGCTCCCACAGGCGGATGGCCTTGTCGATGTGGACGGTCTCTTTGACGTTCCGCTGGTGCATCGTGAGGTGGAAGTCGGCCAGGCCGTTCAGGAACAGCGTGTCGTTCGGGGCGAGGCGGACGGCCTCAGTGTAGCGCTCGAAGGCCTTGTCGTCGTCGCCTTTGCCCTGGTGGGCCAGTGCGAGGTGATACCAGACGTCCGGGTCCTCGGGGCGTTTCTTGCGGACGACCTCAAACTGCGCGATCGCGGCGTCGTGCCGGCCAAGCTGATACCGGCTGAGCCCGAGTTGGTAGCGGGCTTCCAGGTTGTCCGGGCGCATACGGACGGCCTTCTCCCACTCGGGCTCGCCGCGGCCGAAATAGGTGGCGATGCCGGCGAGATTGAACTGGGCGGGGAAGTGGTCTGGCTGCGTGGCGAGCACCTTCGCGTAGCAGTCCTCAGCGGCGTGCATATGCGTCTGCTGCTGGTGGGCGATGGCGAGGTTGTAGAGCGTATCGACATCGTGCGGGCTGACGGCGAGCGCCTTCTCGAACCAGGCCTGGGCTGCGGCCGGGTTCTTCCGGCGGAGCTCGACCACGCCCAATTGGCCAAGGGTGGCGACGGAATTCGGCTGAAGCCGGTAGGCCTGCCGCAGGAACGCTTCGGCCTTCGTGGGCCGGT
The DNA here is from genome assembly GCA_028706835.1 of Phycisphaerae bacterium. Classification (GTDB taxonomy): domain Bacteria; phylum Planctomycetota; class Phycisphaerae; order JAJVII01; family JAJVII01; genus STB-87. Next base: position 2,064 of record JAQTVL010000609.1, read on the forward strand.
CGGCCTCGATCGCCATCGCAGCCAGCACGCGATAGTATTGCGGCGACGAATCGACCTGCCGGGCCAGGCGAAGCACGCCCAGTTCAGCGTTGCCGATGAGCTGGGAGATGGCTTGGTCGAACTCGCGGACCAGGTCGTCGCCGAGCGATGGGGCGCCCCGCGGGCGGCGATACACCGGCGTCGGCGCGACCGTCGGCGTCGGGGTCGGTTGCGGCGTGGCTGCGGGAATCAGCTCGCGGCTGGCTGACTGCCACGGGAGTCGCCCCGTCGACAGTCGCATGAGCAGCACAACCGCCGCGAGTGCGACGCCCGCGACGCCGAGGCCCAGGATGACCCTGCCGATTCGCACCGTGCGTGACTACTCCTGCGCCTTCGGATCGGCCTTCGGTTCCGCCCGCGTGGTTGGGAGCGGCGGCCTGGGCGCGATCGGGTCTTCCACGTTCACCGCCAGAATCTCCGCGTGGTCGATGCGATAGCCCATTGTCGCCAGCCGCTCCGACAACGCGATGTCCGAGATCCACCCGCGGACCTTCACGAGCGAGTTCTTCGGGGCCGCCATGAGGCGATCCGCGTCGTGTTCGTCGCAGAAGATGTTCACGTCGATCGAGTTGTCGCGCGAACCATGCGCGGACATCATGATCCGGAACCCGGCGCCGTCCGGCCTGGTGGTCGCCTTCGGCGCCCCCTTGCCCATGTTCTTGCGGGTGTGATAGCGGGCCTCGGCGGCTCGCAACTGGACGTTGATCTCCTTCAGCCGGTCGTACGACTCGGCCATCAGTTTCTCGGCGAGCTGCTTGTGGGTCGGCTTGGCATTGGCGAATTCCTTGATCCGCTGGTCGTGCCGCTCCTTTCGGGCCTTCTGCTCGGCCTTGAGGCGCGACAGGTTCAGCTCGAGCATCTCAAGTTCGTCAAGCGTGCGGGCGAGGGTGACCAGCCTGGGGACCAGCGGCTGGCGGTCGACCGCGTAGGGCAGG
>JAQTVL010000610.1 GCA_028706835.1 Phycisphaerae bacterium
GTCGCGGGGGCGGAAGTCTCTGTCTCCGCCACGGCCTCGTTAGACGTTGGTTACAGGTCCCCGGGCACGATCGCCCCGCCCCGCCGCAGCAAGTCGTGCAAACGCGGCAGCGGGACAGCCGCCGGCTCGCAACCGTCCGCCGCCGCCAGCGACGCCAACGCCCCAGCCGCCTGGCCGATGGCCATGCAACTCGCCTGGCAGCGATACGCCGAGTTGGCTGCACGGTCGCCGGAGATGGTTCGCCCTGCCACGATCAGCCGGGGACCGCCGACCGGCAGCATCGCCCCGCGCGGGATCGTCGGCACCGCCCCCGGCGCGAGCGAGCGGATATCGATGTCCAGGTCGTCGCTGGCGTGCAGGTCGACGGGGTAGTAGCTGTAGCAGACCGCGTCGTCCCACCGCCGCCCGCTCGCGTAGTCGTCCGCAGTGATTGTCGATTGGCCGACGATCGTCACCGTCTCGCGAATACCGCACTCGACGGCGAACCAGCGATAGCGGAACTTCTCCAGCCCCGGCTGGCGACGGAAGAACCGGAACAGGCGCATCATGCACCGCCTGCCTGCCAGTTCCATCTCGGTTCGGCCGGCGCTACCGGAGGCGTCGACCGCGGGGATGTGCGTGCGGTTCGAGCCGCCGGCCGCGAGGAAGTGATAGCAAGGCCGCTCGCGCCGCCCGAGGTCGCTGGCCAGCAGTTCGCCGGACGCGATGGCCGCCTGGGCCGCCCGCTCGATCGCGTCGAGGTCGAGGTCCGCCGTGCGATAGCCGTCGGCTTCGAGCATGATCGTACCCGGCTGGATCGCAGGGGCGCATCGCAGCGGCAGGCCAGCCAGCGCGACCGCGTTCGCGTCGCCGGTGCAGTCGATGACGACGCCGGCGTGGACGGGATGCAGCCCCTCCTTGAGGCAGAGCGTGACCCGCCAGCCAGGGTCCGCAGGCGCCATCACCGCGGGCATCGCGTGGAACAACAGCGACGCGCCGGCAGTCAGCACGGTTTCGTCCGCCAGCGCGGCGAAGATCGCGCGGTCCACGCGGACATGGTGCAACCAGTGCGCCCCGCCGTGGTCGATCGTGAAGTCGGGCAGTTGTCCGCCCGCCGCTTGCACCGCGCGGACGACCAGGTCCCAGCCGACCCCCGCGATGACCTGCCGGCCATGGGCGTGAAACAGCCCCGGAAAATCGACGCCGGCTGAGACGATGGTCCCGCCGAGGATGCCGGTCCTCTCGACGAGTAGCGTGCGAGCGCCCGCGCGGGCCGCCTGGGCCGCCGCGCAGATGCCGGCAGGCCCCCCGCCAAGCACAAGCACGTCACAGGAATCGAGCGGTGCAGCCATGGGATTCTCCAAAGAGGCCCGATGACCTTACCGCGGCCGCGGCGAAGAGGCAAGCAGCCTGCCTCGCGCGAAGGTGTTGTTGAACTGCCGGATGCGTTGTAGCATCACGGCGAACCTGGAAGGAGCCAACATGAAGCGCATTCTCGTCTCGCCGCGGTCGGTTACAAAGGGCGGGCATCCGTCGCTGGAGCGGCTGCGGGCCGCCGGGTACGAGGTGGTATTCACCACGCCGGGCGTGCAACCGGATGAGACGGAACTGCTGGCGAAACTGCCCGGCTGCGCGGGGTTCCTGGCGGGGGTCGAGAAGATTTCGGCCCGCGTGCTCGAGGCGGCGGCGGCCACGCTGCGGGTCATCGGGCGAAACGGCGTCGGCATCGACAATGTGGACCTGGCGGCGGCCGAGCGGCTGGGCATCAAGGTGCTGGCGACGGGGAGCGCGAACTCGCGCGGGGTGGCGGAGCTGGCGGTCGCGCTGATCCTCGCGCTGGCACGGTGGATTCCGCCGAGCGACGCAGCCATCAAGGCCGGCGGCTGGCAGCGGCAGCAGGGCGTCGAGCTTGAGGGCAAGACGCTCGGCCTGGTCGGCTGCGGGCGGATCGGCAGGCTGGTCGCGACGATGGCGGCCGGGCTGGGGATGCGGACGATCGGGTACGACCCGATCGCGACGACGCCGCAGGCGGGGCTGGAGTTCGTCGCGTTCGACGCGCTGCTGGCCGGCGCCGACTTCGTGAGCCTGCACTGCCCGGCCGCCGCGGACGGCCGGCCGGTGATCGGCGCGGCCGCGCTGTCGCGGATGCGGAAGGGGGCGTTCCTGGTGAACACGGCGCGGGCGAGTCTGCTGGACAACGCCGCGGTCCTCGCGGCGTTGAACGACGGCAAGCTGGCGGGGCTGGCGACCGACGTGTTCGACCACGAGCCGCCGGGCGAGGACCCGCTGGCGCGGAACCCGCGCGTGATCGCGACGCCGCACATCGGCGGGTTCACGCGGGAGAGCGTGGACCGGGCGGTGTCGCACGCGGTGGAGAACATTCTGTCGGTGCTGGAAGGCCGCTGATCGCGACGAATGCCTACTGCTTTCGCCGCTCCAGGTGGATCAGCAACACCGCGAGGTCCGTGGACGTGATGCCGCTGATGCGGCCGGCCTGGCCGAGGGAGCGCGGGGTGAACCGCGAGAACTTGTCTTTCGCTTCGTTGCGGAGGTTGGGCACGGCCTTGAAGTCGAGGCCGGCCGGGATCGGGCGGTCCTCCATCCGGCGGAATCGCTCGATCTGCCGGCGCGACAGCTCGATGTAGCCGGCGTATTTCACCTCGATCTCGACCTGGCGAACCACGTCGGCAAGCCCAACGAGAGGGACCTTGAACTTTTCCGCCAGCGTCGCCAGCGTCGCCTCGGGGCGGCGGAGCAGGTCCAGGCCCGTCCGCTCGTTCTCGCGAACCTGCCCCAGGCGCGACAGCAGGTCGGCGATCGCGGCCTCCTTGGCGGCCAGACGCTCGATCCGCTCCGGCTCGGCGACGCCGAGTTCGATCGCCAGCGGCGTCAGCCGGCGGTCCGCGTTATCCGACCGCAGCACCAGGCGATGCTCGGCCCGGCTGGTGAACATGCGGTAGGGTTCGGTCACGCCTTTGGTGATCAGGTCGTCCACCAACACCCCCAGGTAGGCTTCATCCCGCGCCGGCACCCAGGTGTCCTGGCTCCAGCTGTGGCG
>JAQTVL010000611.1 GCA_028706835.1 Phycisphaerae bacterium
TGTGTTGACCATTTCGTCGAGGTCGCGGATCGCGCCGTCGGTAATCGTGCCCACGCAGCCCAGCGTTCGCATCGTGTTGGATGTCACCTCGCCCCAGCACGAGCCCAGGGCGTTCGGCCGGTCGAGGTCCTGGACCACGACAATCTTCGGCCCCGGCTGCGACGCGATGTAGCGGCGATAGTCGCTCCACCCGGTCGCGTTCTGCTTGTGGGCCTTGTTGCCCGGCTCGATGACGGCTGTCACCGCATAGCCGACCATCGGCCCCATCTGCGGCATGAAGTCGCGGGCCTCTTCGAGGTTGACCCCGTCGTGGGCCGGGTCCTGCCGGGTGATCTGCTCCCAGCCGTTGTAGACCGTCGGGGTGTTCAGCCGCTTAAGTTGCAGCAGTTGGGCGTGTGTAAGCATGATTCCTCCTTACGGCATGTATTCCGGCACGTCAATAGTGATTGCCGGCTTGGTGGCAGGCTGCGAGGTTGTGGGGGTGTAGAGCCTGTCGCGGCGGATCCGGGCCATCTGACGCTGCGCCGTCGCAACTTCCGGCTCCGTCCTGCCCTGGCGGATGCAGACGTCCAGAAAAGGCGCCGAGTTCTCCTGGATCGCCTCAGCCACGCGGTTGATCGCCTTCACCCGCTCGTTCTCCGGCAGCTTCGCGTAGTGTCGCATCAGCAGCACGACGTCCGCCGGCCAGTCCGGCTGCACGCCCATCCGCACGTCCGCCAGCACGTCGCGTGCCCGCACGCGAACCTCGGGATTGTCACTGCGGCAAGCCTCTTCGAGCGCCGGGATTGCCTTGGGCCCGATCCGCCGCAGCGTCGCCTGGGCGTTTTCGCGAACGTCGGGCCGCTGTGCCCCGAGGTCGGCGATCAACGCCCGCACCGCGGCGCTCACCGCCGGCTGAGTGGTCGGCTGGGTCGTCTGGCCCGCCGCGGTGGCCGCAAGCAAGCAGATGGCGAAGGTAATCGGCCAAGGAGCTCTCATGTCGTGCCTCTTCCTCCCTCCCCCTCGGGGGAGGGCCGGGGAGAGGGGCCGCCGCAAGGCGGCGGAATGCGGCGCGTCGTTCCATCCCTCACAGCGAAAGCCACTCGCCTTCGGCGAGTCCCCTCTCCCTTGCTCCCTCCCCCCAAGGGGAGGGAAATTCGCCTGCGCGCGTCACTGGTAGATGTTGAACCGCACCGAGCGGATGGCCGCTCGCTTGATCGTCACCTTGCCGAGGTAGTCGCTCGTGCCGCTCAGAGATTCCGGGGTCATCGACTCCAGTTGCAGCGTGAATCGGCTGGTCGCGGTCTGCACCAGCACGTCGCCCTTCTGCCGCCTGGGGCGCTCCACCCGCTTCGGGCTGAACACCACGCGGTCGATCTTATCGACCGAACTCTTCAACTCGCCGTAGGCGGTGGTCACGATGAACTGGCCGTCCGTCAACGACAGCGACTTCGTCGAGATGCCGTCCTTGTTGACGAAGTGGACCAGGTCGCCGTCGTCCTTGGCGGCCGTCGTGTCGGACGGCGGGCTGAAGCCGGCTGTGACCTTCAGCGACTTCACCTTGCACGGGTATTGCGTGGCGAAAAGCGCCTGCTTGCCGGTGGCCGGGCCGTTGGTCACCTCGTGCTCGCCGATCAGGGTATTGTTGACCCACGTTTTCATCTTCTTTGTTTCGGGGTCGTAGGCCATCCGCAGCGTGACCGACTCGCCGCTGTTCACGTTCCGCATGCTCTTGTTGGCGACGCTGTTCTGGCTGCCGTTCTGGCAATAGCTGACGCTGTAGTTGCCGCTGGAGAAATTCACGAACACGCTGTTGTTGCCGAAATAGTTGTTGTTGTTCGACTGGTCGACGCACAACGCCATCGTGCAGTAGAGCGAGTAGTTGCTTGTCGGCTCGACCACGGCCTCGAAGGTGACCGGTTTGGCCTGCTCGATGTTGGCGACCAGCGTGTTGTAGTCGCCCTGCTGCTCGCTGATGGCGACGCCGTCGCGCGTGGCCCACGTGCCGCGGGCGGTCTTCCAGGGCTCCAGGCTGCGCGAAAAATCGCTGTCCACCAGGATGCCCGCGCCCTTGCCGAAGCCGATCATGCCGATCACCTTGCGAGACACCTTGACCGGGCCGGCGCAGTCGGAGGCGATCGTCACCTCGTCGCCGTTGATCGCGGTGACTTCGCCCATGATGGCGTCGCCGTTGCTGACCGCCACCGCGTCCTTGCCCTCGGCGGACTCGCCGGGGATCAGCGTGATCTGGTCCACGCCCGCCAGCATGACTTTCACCTCGCCGTCAAACTGCGTCCCGGTGAGCCGGATTCGCCCGTCGACGATGTCGAGCAGCTTTCCGACCAGCAGGTCGCCGTTGCGGGTGGCGATCTTGTCGCCGGCCCCAGCCGCAACGCGCCCGCCGCCGTCGATCGTCTCGCCTTCGCCGCGAGGCCCGGGCACATAGATCCTCTCCTGGGCCCAGGCCCACCCCGCCAGCGCCGCCAGAACTACGCACGCCGCCAGAATCGTCGCCAATCGTGTCTGTCTCATGGTTCTCGCCTTGTTACGGGTTGATGTTGAACCGGATCGACTTCACCAGCGAACGCTTCACCGTGATCTTGCCCAGGTAGTCGCTTGTCCCCGACAGCGTCTCGCCGTCCAGCGACTCCGGCTGAACCGTCAGCCGGCTGTTGTTCGTCTGTACCAGCACCTCGCCCTTCAGCCGCCGCGGCTTCTCCTGGTCCTTCGTGTTGAACACGATGCCGGCCACCTTGTTGGCCGGGCTCTTCAACTCGCCGTAAGGCGTCTGGACGAGGAATTCGCCGTCCGCGAGCGCGATCGACTTGGCGGTCAGGTGGTCCTTGTTCGTGAAGTTGATCACGTCCACGTCGCTCTTGACGCCGCTCGCCTCCGCCGGCGAGGCCATCCCCGCGGTCACGCGGATCGACTTGATCCGGCAGCCGTACTGCGTGCCGACCATCACGTGCTTGCCTGTCTTGGGCCCGGCCTGGAGGTCGCCCTCGCAGACCATGTTGCCGTTGATCCAGAGCTTCGATTTCTTCGACTCCGGGTCGT
>JAQTVL010000612.1 GCA_028706835.1 Phycisphaerae bacterium
CGTTGGCGCGGTTGGCCTGGTCGGCCAACTCGTTGATCTCGACCTCGGCGGCGTGCTGCTCGTGGGCGATCTGCTCGATGTGGCTGCGGGCGGTCTCGGCCTCGCCGTCGAGATGGTCGGCGGACGCACTGAGGTCGCAGTCCTGGCCGGCCAGGTCGGCCAGCCGCTGCCGCAGCGTGACGGTGCTGTGCCGCCGGCGAACGAGCTCGTCGGACAGTTCCTTCTCGCGGTCAGCGGCGAACTTGATCCGGTCCTGGTGGTTGGTCATCTGCGAGGCGATCTGGACGAGGCGATTCTCGACGTCGGCCAACTCGCCGGCGACCTTGAGTTGCTGATCGTCGAGGTCGGCCAGTTTCGATTGTGCGTTGGACTGGCGGCCGGAGAGCGTGGCGACGGCCTCGGCTGCGGCGGCCACGTCCTTGGCGGACTGCCCGAGCGACTCGGTCAGGCGGTGATACTCCCAGACGAAATGCGAGACGCGCAGCTCGCGCAGCCGCTGCGAAAGCTCCTGGAAGTTTCGCGCCTTGGTGGCGGCGGCCTTGATGGCTCGCAGGCGGCGGTCGACCTCGTTGACGATGTCGGTGAGGCGGAGCAGGTTCTGATCGACGCGCTCGAGCTTGCGGGCGGCTTCGCGCTTGCGGCTGCGATACTTGCTGATGCCGGCGGCTTCTTCGAAGATGATGCGGCGTTCGAGGGTGTTGCTGGCGAGCACCTGGTCGACCTTGCCCTGCTCGACCAGCGAGTAAGCGTCGACGCCGACGCCGGTGTCCATGAACAACTCTTTGATGTCGCGAAGGCGGACGACCTGCTTGTTCAGCGTGTACTCGCTCGTGCCGTCCCGATACAACCGCCGGCCGACCTGCACCTCGGTTTGCTCGACGGGAAGGCGGCGGTCGCTGTTGTCGAACGTGAGGGTGACCTCGGCCAGGCCGGAGGGCTTGCGAGTTCCGGAGCCGTTGAAGATGACGTCCTGCATGCCGTCGCCGCGGAGACTCTTGGCGGATTGCTCGCCGAGGACCCACTTGAAGGCGTCGACGACGTTGCTCTTGCCGCAGCCGTTGGGGCCGACGATGACGGTGGCCCCTTGGTCGAAGTGGAGTTCGGTCTTATCGGCGAACGACTTGAACCCGTGCAATTCGAGTTTGGTCAGCTTCATTCAATCAGCTCCGCTCTTACCCATTCCCCGGCCGCCCCGTCGAGCCGCGACGAAGACGACCGCCGGAGGTGAAAAAACCGTTTGGCGGCGGCGTCAAGACAATGCAACTACCCCATAGGCGTAGGGCTTCCGATGCCGTGCCACCACAATATACAGTGTGTCGACGTAATGCAAGCCCATATCGGGTGCGGGGCCTGTGAATCCCACGGCCAAGCACGTCCGATAACCGGGCGTAAAGAGCCTGTTAAATATCGTCAATTGGAGTGAGTATTGTGCAGCATTTTCGGCAGAATTTGCGCTTAGGAAAGAGCTTCGGAAAGGGCGGGCCAACTCACGGTCGCCACCTGGCCAGCAGCTTGTCGCAGTAACGCGGCCAAGCACGGTCGCGGCTGACGAGGCGGACCAGTTTGTATTCGGTGGCCATGTTGTCGTCGGTGATCAGCCAGAGGTCGCCGCGGTCGCGGAAGGCGGGAGCGACGTCAGGCAGCGGCTTGTTGGCCATGTCTTCCAGCAGGCTTCGGTATGCGGGTTGCTCAACGTCGAACACCGGCTTGCCGTTGGCGACGAACTTGAGCAGGTTGGCCCGCACTTGGTCGGGGGACAGGGCGAAGGGGCTGTCGCTGGCGGCGATGAAGTTGCCGTATCGGACGACGTGGCGGAACGCCCGGCTGGCGGTGCGGACGATGTCGTCGTTGAACGTGGTGTTGTAATAGAGCACGCCGCCGGAGTTCAGGTGCGACTTGCAGAGCCCGAGGTATTCCTCGCTGACCAGGTTGGTGATCTGGCTTCGCCAGTGCCACGTCGTGTTCTGGAGGATGAAGTCGAACTTGCGGTCGGGGTGGCGATTCAGCCAGCGTCGGCCGTCGTCGATTTGAACCTCGACTTTTGGCTCGCCGACCACCGACGCCTGCTCCGGGTAGTGCTTGATGATTTCGAGATAGCCGGGGTCGATTTCGATGACCGTCAGCCGCTGGATGGCGGTGTAGTTCCCCATGGCACGGGTCCAGGAGGCGGACGACATGCCGACCTCGAGCACTTCTTTCGGCTCGGGGTGCAGGGCGGCCATCATGTAGCAACGAGTGATCCAGTTGCTGTTGACGACGGGGTCGGTGTTGAACGTGCCGTCGTACATGGCGCCGCCGAAGATGGTGTCGCCGCCGCTCTTCGCGGCAACCGTCGCGATGATGCCGTGGCGATTCTCGGTGAGGAAGTGGTACGGCCGATATACGCGGTCGCGGTCGCGGTGTAGTTTCTCCAGCAGGTTCGCGTAAAGCGGGCCCTGGGCCAGCAGGAGCAGGGCCGCCGCGCAGGCGGAGGCCACGGGGAAGATGAACTTGCCGCGGGCGTCGAACAGCCAGGCGGCGGCGCCCAGCAGCAGCGTCGCGACGCTCAGGCCGAGCACGATGCCCGCTGTCGAGAAGTATTCCATGAACACGAACCCGGTGAGCAGCGGCCCGAGCGTGCAGCCGACGATGTTGGCGAGGTACAGCCGGGACACCGCCAGGCCTACGGTCTGGCCGGCGCGGGCGCCGTAGTGGCAGAGGACGGGGAAGATGCCGCCGAGCAGGAACGAGACGACCGCGACGATGGCGTGGGTAAGCACCAGGCCGACGACCGGGTGGTTCTCGTGCACGGCCGCGGTGGCGGCGATGGACAGGTAGTAGAACACGCCGGAGATCAGCAGCATCAGGGCGATGAACCGCACGGGCGACCGGCTGCCGGTGAAGAACCGTTCGCACAGCTTCTCGGCCAGGAACGCCCCGAAGGCCACGCCGATCAGGAAGAACCCGAGCACGTGGGCGAAGACGGCCGGGGCCCCGCCGGTCATGTAGCCGACCACGCGCATCCAGACCATTTCCTGGCTGAGCGAGATGTAG
>JAQTVL010000613.1 GCA_028706835.1 Phycisphaerae bacterium
AGCGGAACCACTCCGCCCCCTGGAGCTCGCCCGGCTGCGCGCTCATGCTGCCGCCGCCGCCGTTGATCGGCATCTCCACCTTCACCTTCGCCTGGTCAGCCGGCAGTTTGGGTTCGCCGTCATAGCCGTACAGGTCGTTGGCGTTCTTCTTGGGGAACCAAACGGCGCCGCCGGCCGGGGTGAACTTGATGATGCTGCCGTACATCCACGTGTACTGCATCACCACGTTGGCCTTGCGGTCGATCGGAGCGTCGGGCAGTTTGCCCTTGAAGAAGTCGGGCACCGGCTGGCCGACCGGCTTGATCGAGTCGGCGATGTACAGGTTGCCTGCGGCATCGAGCCGCGGGCCGTAGGCGCCGTCGCTGAGCACCCAGATCACCGTGCCGACCAGGTTGCCGTCCTTGTCGAACTTAGCGACGGTCATTCGGCCGTGGTAGGCTTTGCCGCTCACCTTGACAAAGACGTTCCCCGCCCGGTCGATGTCCATGTCGCGCTCCCAGCAGGTCGTGCCGGAGGAATTGACCGGCAGTCGGCCGCCCGAGGCCTTCGCAGCCGGGAAGGGGAGCGATCGGCCGTCCTTGTCCATTCGGCGGACGGCGTTGCCGCCGTTGATGATGCCGTAGAGCTGGTTGTTCGGGCCGAACCGGAAGGTCTCGCCGCTGCCGCCGACGCCGATGTCGCGGGTCTTGCCGGTCTGCTCGTCGAGGATGCGGAGCGCCCCGCCGATCTTGCAGGCGACGGTTTGGCCGTCCTGGGCCGCGGCGATGTTCCAATATCCCTGGGCGGGCTCGTAGCCGGCCTGCTTCCAGTCGGAGAACTTGTCGCCCGTCTCCTCGCAGCGCATCAGAACGGGGCCTCCCCCGGCGACGCCGACCCACAGCGACACCTTGCCGTCGGCCACGCTGAGCGCCAGCCAGCGGCGGATGGATGCGGCGTCCTTGCCGACGAGGTCGGGCAGCTTGACGCGGGCCTTCTCGACGCGCGAAGCGAACTTGACGACCTCGCCGCCGGACTGGACGTAGACGTCCCCCGTCTTCGAGTTCACGCCCAGCCAGGTCGGCGACTTCACCTCGAACTGCCCCGCCAACGCGCCGTCGGCCTCGCTCACGATCAGCACGCGGTTATTGCCCCGGTCGGCGATGAACAGCTTGCCCTTGCCGTCGGAGGCGATGCCACGGGGGTCAGCCAGGCTCTTGTCGTCCGCGCCGGCTTTGGCCGGGTCGCCGAAGAACGGCTTGGCCTCCTTGCGGTCGGGCAGGGCGATGCGGCAGACGACCGGCGTGTTTGGCTGGGTCGTCTTCTCGCCGTTGCCGGCGTTCATGCCGGTCACGAACACGCTCTTGCCGTCCGACGCCGCCGCCAGGTACGGGTCGTGCGGACCGGTCTCGCCCTTGATCTCGGCGCCGGCGTAGGCCGGGTAGGGCAGGCTGCCGTCGGAGGCGATGCTGGCCAGCCACTTCTCGCCTTCGCGATCGCTGTAGTACGACGCCTTGATGGTGAGGAAGTGTGCCGTGCCATCGGGGGCGACAGCGAAGTGCTGCGGCGTGTCTTCCTGCGGATAGTAGCTAAGCGCCAGCACGCGATAGACAACCGGCACCGCCTGCCCGGCGTCGGTCAGGCCGGTCAGGCCCTTGAGCTTGTCGGCCGGCGTGCCGGCCGGGAACGGCTTGATGGTCTTCTCGTACTCGCCGTTCGCCTTGAAGACGTGCATGGCCGTGCCGTGCCACCAGGCCCGCGCCCAGCGCTCGCTGAGGACATAGACTCGGCCGTCGGGCCCAGCCGACAGGCCCAGCACGTTGGTTAACTGGCCGGGCTTTTCCCCGGGTCCGAATGCGGTGCCAGCCGGCGCCGCGGACAGCCCGAGTGACACGCGAGCGGAGTAGGGGCCCTTGGCGGGGTCGGCGACCGCGCCGGCGTCATCGTTGCCGTCCCAGGTCAGTTCCTGCTTGAGGCCCTTCTGGAGCGGCGCGGGGGCGTTGTCGCCGAGCAGGCCTGCCGCCAGGTGACGAACGATCCGCCCGCCGGAATCGACGACGGCGACCTCGGCATCGGTGGCTGCCGATGCGGTGAAGGATATCTTCACCTTCGCGCCATCCTTGACCGCCTGGGGCTTGGCGCTAAACGAGACATCCGCCGACCACGCTGCGCTCGCCAACGCCGCCAGAGCAACGACGAAGCCGATGGATCGTACCATGTGAGCCTCCCGTGACATGAGACAAGGTGTGGACACGACGCCAGTCGACTCTTCAGGAACCGCGCAAACCAGCGGTGGTTACGGTTGGGCGCAGCACCGCTTCTACGTGCGCCCTGCACGCGGGTCTTTTGTTTAGCCGCACGACCGAAGGTCGGCGGTGGGGCGTTCGTAGCGTCTGGGCATTCCAACGCCGACCTTCGGTCGTGCGGCTAAACAGGTCTTGCCGACCGCGACGACGGTTATATGCCCTCCCGGCGGCACCGGGTTTCACGACAACCGGAGCATCAGCGTTTCGCCTGCGTCGATCATGACCGGCGGGTCGAAGACGATCTGGCAACCCGCGGCGGATTTCGTGATCGCGGCGGGCAGCGGGCCGCCCTGCTTCATTACCTCCACGCGCTTCGCCCGAACCGGCAGTCCGAGCGTCCGCAGCGACTGCCGCCCGAAGGCGACGTTCAGCTCAGCCGTCGTGGCGGCGCGGGCCCGCCGCAAGCGGAACGTGCCCCACGACGCGCCGGTCGAGTAGAACGTGCGGAAGTCCGGCCGGTTCAGCCGCGGCGCGAAGGCCAGCCGCTCGCTCGCGGCGTCGCAGTCGAAGCCGGACAGGGCGATCAGCACGCCCCAACTCGACATCGCCCGTGCGTAGTGGTGCCCGCACTCGACCTCGTTGAACGGGTTACGGTTGTGGCCGGCGTATCGGGCGCGGGCGGCGGCAACGACGGCCAACCCCTCCTCGACCAGGCCCTCGAAGATCAGGCCCGCAGCCACGTGGTATTCGATACCCGTCCAGACCTCGTCGCTGTAAGGGAAGGGCAGCGCCTCCCGCCCGCCGCGGG